>WQVV01000030.1 GCA_009785665.1 Defluviitaleaceae bacterium | reverse complement strand
TTCACTTATTTTTCCTAATGATTTGAGAGTTTTCAATCCACAACATTCACATATATGAGGATTCCGCGCAGAAATGCCGCCTGTACAGCATGTATGTGAATATTGCTTGAAAATACAGAAACATAAGTGATTATAGTTGAATTGGTAGCCGTCTGGGCAGAAATTGTCGCAGGGTTTATTAATGCTCTATAATTGTGTAAAGTTGAATCCACAAGTTGACAAATTCAAAATAACAAAAACAAAACATAAAGAAAGCGGCGTTGATTTTTCAATAGCCGCTGTTTGCTGTAGGTTTATCTTCATAAATATATTTTACAGCAAAAAACGAGAGTTGGCTTACGCCCAATGTCATTAAGTTAAGAAAAAACGGATGAGAAAATTCAACTCCTCCGTTTTTTAACCCCCGTTATAATGCGAGTCATGCATTTAAAAATCCTTAACTTAATGACATTGGGCTTACGCCTCGTTTTTTTCGACTGTTGTTTTGAAACAGCCCCGATTGCACCTTTCTTTTTTTGCCGTTGATTTATTGAGTAACCCTTGCGGATATAGTATAATTGGTGGCGAGGAGGCGGATAATCATGCAGGAAGAAAACAACGTACCGCCAGACATCACTTTAAACAGCAATGACACCATCAGCCAAATTTTCGACAAGATATTAAAGCGCATATTACTGGCATTATCGAAACCCTCTGTCACTGCCTTTATTAATGGGATGTTTTCAGAAAGTTTTCCTTTGGATAGTGAAATCACCTACCACTATACAGAAAATGTTGACGGTAGCCTAAAGAAAACCGTGGCGGATATAATTATAACACTTCGCATCAAAGACTGCGTTCGCAGGTTTCATTTGGAAGGGCAGATTAATGACGATAATACTATTGTGATTAGAATTTTTGAGTATGGCTTTGCTAATGCCTTACTGCATCAAACTACACAAGGCAATCGGATAACCTTGCCATTCCCAACGCCAGCAATAATTTTCTTAGAACACACCGAGGCAACACCAGATGAGGTCATTCTGGAATTAGATTTTGGCGAAAGCGGAAAATTCGACTATCCCGTTAAGGCTATGAAGTTCTTAACCTACAGTGTTGACGAACTATGTGAAAAGAACATGACTATTCTTCTGCCGCTGTATCTGTTAAAACTACGCCGTGAAACTGACAACGCCAAGAAAAGGACAGAGAAGAATCGGGAAGCCGCATTGCGAGATGTTGCTAAAAACTTAAAGAAACTAATCGAAACAAGTATCCTACCTGCCATTGCCGAAAGCGAAAAGGCAGGCAATATAACCCATAGTGATGCGTTTGAGTTATTAAGCCTGTTAGACCGCTTGTATGATTACCTGTATGGCAGTATAAATGAGTTCAAAGACGAGGAGGCAAATATCATGCTGGCAGATGTATTGGAATTAAAATATGATGCTGAAATTGCTGAAGTCAAGGCAAAACACGAAGAAAGACTTATGGCAGAAAAAAGAGCTATGGCTCGTATCATGAAAGAAGAAGGAGATTCCATTAGCAAAATAGTAAGAATAACGGGACTCCAAAAAAAAGAAGTGGAAAACTTGTAGAGCCTAAAAGCAAAGCCCCTACACGGTCAACATTCGTGAAAGGGGCTTATTTACTGATTTTGTTGGGGTGTGCAGGAGGGTGCAAAAATCTGCACACCCTTGCACACCCCTCTGGTGCGTTTCCACGTTATCAAGTAATTGTACGCATATCAACGTGAATACGCCCTTATGGAATGGTTCAGGGTTTAGCCGCGAAGTACCACGCTTTGACCCTCCGTGAGTCTATGCTCAACGCCAGTTGCGACAACTGTGATGATTAGGACGTTGCCTTCGTTTCTGAACGTGAACGGTACGTTTATGCCTACTCTGTTATTCAACGCTCTACCGCTTCCACAAGTCCATCGTGTGCCGTCTCTACCGTTGAAAGTGGTACGTGTGTAGGTGATTTGCACAGTCTCGTTACCTCTAGGGGCGACTCTGTGACCAGTGTGCGTGATTGTGGTAGTTGCTTCGACGTTTGCCGCAGGTGGTTGTGGTGTTGGAGCTGGCGCAGTGGGTGCAGGAGCGGAGGGGTCAACCTGAATTGTTACGGTTTGACTGGGGTTTATGGTGTAGGTTCTGCCGCCTATGGTTGCTGTGATTGTTGTGCCTTCCACAGACCATGCAAGACCATTGGTGGTGCCGCGCCCGCTAAGTATACCGCTTGTTGTACCCGTAGCACCGTTTACACCATTAGTGATGATAGTCATTTGTGTGCCGCTGTTGGTGACGGTGAATGTGCCGCTTGCCGCAGGTGGGCGTGGTGTGGGGGCTGGTGTAGGCTGCGGGGTTGGAGCAGGCTGGTTTGGTGTTTGTGGAGTCGTTGGTGTAGTTGGGTTTGTTGCGCCAGTGTCTGCGGGTTGTTCTGGGCTTTGGTCGCTCAAGAACAGATAATTACCCCCTTGGGGGAACTGCCCGAATCCTATAAATCTGTGTTCGGGGGACAAGATATATGCGCGATGCCCAGGTGAGTTCATCCACGCGTTTACAGTTGATTCGGCTGATAAATGTCCGCCACCAGCCAAGTTGCCGCCATTCCAACGCAACTCTCCACCGAACGCACGTACTACTTTGCGGGATGCGCCGTGACTTGCGTCAAGGTCGGTTGCATACGGACCGAAATTATGGCCAGCACCGCCTGTATTAACGCTACCTATAGTGCGACCTAGACGAGAACCTTGCTGTGTGAAGAAACGTGCAGACATCATCAAGATGTCGCATATCTCCACTTCGACAAGATTGTGGTTTGCCCTCTCAATGTTGACAAGTCGTACAGCTTCTAATTCATTTGGTGTAGGACCACCGTGTACCCAATAATCGGCAATCCACTCTTGACGTTCTTCATCCGTCAATCTTCTGTTCGGCAAAGTTATGCTTGTCAGCATATCGACCGTATACAGGTCGAACGTGAGACCACCAGTGTCACGCAAGGCGCGAGCGCGAGCGTCACCTTCTCTCAAGATTGCACCTTGGATGATTTGGTCTCTTCCGAGTGCGAGCGAGCCCCACATTCTTATTTGGTCGTCTGCGTGTTGCTTGATTGCACGCAATTCAGCATCTGTTAAGCGGATGAACGCAGCGAGTTCGGCGTTAGTTGCGCCGTTGCGCGCCATGTTGCGTAGTTCATAGTTCTCTGCAGCGGTTATTTTTGGAGCGGTCATTGTTATAGGTACGCGAGGTGTTGCCGCCTTTACGCTGTTGTTGGACACCGTCAAAGCGGTGAGCATGAAGACTGCGACTACGAGAGTCAATGTTGCAAGCATTTTCTTTTTCATTTTGTTTCCTCCTTTTGGTTAAGGCAACTAAGCCTTCTTTATGTTCAGGGACTTAACCCCATAGGCACTTACTTTAGGACAAATGGCGTAATCAAGCCGCTTCTTGGACAAATAATGGCTTACTTAAGCATTTTCAAGTGCCATTTTAGCCCCAGTTTGGGGTGAAATCCATCAAAATCCAAGTAACATTTACCGCTGAAAGCGGCGTAAATTCAGGCTTATACGCTTAAGTGAGTGCGAATGGGACTTAACCCCAATATTGAGGTAATCCCCTATACCTAACGCCGCATGTAGTGCGGCGACAGTTGCGAATACTGTGCTAGGGCAAAATAATTTCGCGTACAAACTCGCCGTCCACATTGCCCTCAACCATTCTGTAAAGGAATGTGCCTACATTGTCTTGTACAATTAAGTATTCATCACTTAATACAACAAAGTTTGTATTGAAGTTTGGGGCTACAAAAACTTCATCGAATCCCATAGTGGCAGGGTTATATCTCGCAACCTCACGCTTTGTGTGCGTTAAGATTTACCAAAGAATCAGAGCTTGAGGCAATGCGTTTCTTAGTGCGTCTCTGTGTCTTTGAATATCATTGCCACGCAAATCCAGTTCTCTCAAATTTGTTAGATTTGCAAGAGGGCTTATATCAGTGATGGAATTATCACCTAAATCCAAGCGCGTTAGGTTGGTCAGATTGCTTAGAGGGCTTACGTCTTCGATGCTTGCAGAATCCAACCGTAGTTCTTGTAAGCCTGTGAGGTTGCTTAACGGGCCTAAATCCTCGAAACTAAAGCCGTAAATCTGCAAGAATGTTAGATTTGTAAATCTGCTCAACACTTCTGCGTTGACTACGCTTGTCGTATTTCTTCTGTTGCCTTGGGAAGTCAATGTCAACCGTGTTAAATTTGTCATCTCTCTTAATTCGCCTATATCTAATTCCCTAACCAAGACATCATGCATTTGCATTGGTGCTCCATCAAAATCTATCGAAAGAGTTAATGCCTCTAAGTTCGTTAATCCCCCAAGAGGGCTGAGACTCGCATGGACGAGATGTATTACAGGGACATAGTGATAAACCGGACCCTCAGGGCCCAAAGGAATATCATGTCTGACGCTCATCATATCACCAGTATCTTCCCGCACTAACCCCAAGCTTACAGTCAAATGTCTTAGGTTAGTGGCGCGAGCCATCTCTGATAAATCGGTCAAACGTTGATTGGCAGGAATAGAAATACTTGTTGAACGCACGCAAAATTCTTGGTTGCCAAAGGTTATAAAATCGTTACAATCGAAAGTACATGTATGAGGCTCCCAAGCGGGTGTAGTGTCAGTGCTTTGTGTACCAGTTGCTTGTTGTTGGTGGTCTGCCATTGCGCCCTGATTATCGTTGGACTGGCTTTGTTGTACGCTGCTGGATTGCTGTCCTTGCTGTTGCTGGCTTGCGCTGGGGTAGTGTCCTCTGCGCCGCCGCAAGCGGTTATTAACAGCGCAAGTGTGGCTGTTAATAAGATTGTAAGTAGTTTTTCCATCTTTTCCTCCGAAAAATTTATTTTTGATGATTTTGGTGGTCGATAAAGTACAGGTTTTCGACCAATGGCAGATTGATTCTGCTACGGCACTATGTTATTATTAAGTAGACATGGCACATAACCGACTGGAAAATTTGGCTTTTCAATCGGCTTTGATGCTATGATTTTGCTTGGTCGAAAACCTGTACTTTTTTTGACAGCTTTTTTGGCTTACGAAGTCTATTCTTTAGCCCATGTTGTGAAGGTCGCACGGCTTACACCCAGCCGTCTTGCGGCTTCTCTCGCTGATATTTCTCCACGCTCCCACGCCTCCTTTACTTCCTCGAATATCGCTGGACGTTCTATAGGTGGTCTGCCGAACCTAACGCCGTTCGCTTGCGCCGTCGCAATGCCCTCTGCCTGCCGCTGGCGGATAGATTCTCGCTCGGTTTGTGCTACATAGCTTAAAATCTGCAACACAAGGTCGGCAATAAATGTTCCTGTTAAGTCACGCCCTTTCTGGCGCGTGTCCAACAAGGGGATGTCGAGGACAACGATGGCGGCTTGCTTTTCTCGTGTGATAACTCGCCATTGCTCCAAAATCTCGCTGTAATCACGCCCCAGCCTGTCGATGCTCTTGATAACAAGTGTGTCGTCAGGCTTTAGCTTTCTCATCAGCCGCTTGTACGCTGGTCTTTGAAAATCCTTGCCAGAAATTTTATCAAGGAAAATGCTGTCGTCTGGTACTCCAAACTCCTTCATTGCGGCAAGCTGCCTGTCCTCCTTCTGGTCTTTCGACGAAACACGGCAATAGCCGTAGGTTTGCGTTTTTTGAGTCATAATGCACCGCTCCTTTTCTAAAATATGCTCATCGCTTATTTTAAGGGCGCGCTGTAATATTTTTGTAACATAAGTGGTTTAATGATATAGTGAATATTATTTCAGCCACTTGAGGAGGGCATAGTGTGAAAAATCGTTCTAATATCGCGCTGTATATATTGGCGGCGGTTATTGTTTTGGTAACGGCGCGTTATGTACAGGTTAGAGTCGGGAATTTTATCTCCGCCAGACGGGTGCAGGAGGTTGCACAAGTTGGGCCGTTACATCGGTTAAATCTTGTTACTAGCGACGTTTATTATGTGGGAACAGATTTTATCGCTACGGTTCAGTTAAATGATATGTATGGACGGCCTTTACGTGCGGAATTACAGGTGACACTGAATCAAGAAATGACGTTGAATCAAGAAGTCACTAGCGTTGATGCGCTAACATCTATCACTAGGCATTTGTATACGGATTATCACGGGCGTGGCATTATTGATTTTTCGTTGCGTGGCGTGAACACTGGATTGCATACCTTGGCTATCGCGGTTGAATCCGAATTGGGTGTTGAGCATTTAAGCAAAACCATTCAAGTAGTGGAAGACACTGGGCAGAATTTTATCATACATTTCGATAAGGGGCTATACAACCCTAGTGATGATGTACTGTTCCGTGTGATGGCGTTGGCTGGTGCAACTGCCCGTCCACTTTCTGGCGAAAGGTTTACTATTTCCATTTTTGATGGCAATGACAATCGCGTTTTTTACGAGAATGTACAGGCATCGGATTTTGGAATTATTAGCGGAAGATTCAGCCTTGGTGATGAGGTAAACAGCGGTTTTTATCGGCTTGCGGTGGCACAGGGGGAAATTGTTGCGGCGCAGGCGATATTTGAAGTAAGTCCGTTTGTGCTTCCGCGCTTTGAAGTTATATTGGATACAGACAAAAGCGCGTATCTTGTGGGCGAGACAATTTATTTGACTGGGACGGCTATGTACTTTTTTGGCGAGCCAGTAAATCAAGGCGTGGCCAACTTGTATGTAAACAGCAATCGCGTAACAAGCGAAGAATTAGGCGAACACGGCGAGTTTTCGCTAAGTTACATTACGCGCCAAACGGGACTTTATGAAATTTGGGTAGAGGTCATAGATAATTCAAATTATAGAATTGAAGCGTCCGTAACCGTAAGCGCGGCGGAAGGTGCGTTTGTAATAGACGTAATGCCCGAACACGGCTACTTAGTACGCGGAATGCCCAATACAGTTTATATTTTTACACATACTCCCGACGGTGTGCCTGTGCGAACTTTTCTGCAAATATCTGGACGTGGGTTTAGCCGCCAAGTAGCCACCGACGACAACGGCATAGGTGTGCTTATATTACAAGACGTAATCGAGCAAAATGACATATCCATTCACGCCGTAGACATGGAAGACAATCGCGTACAACAAGATTTTAGTTTCGCGGGCATTGAGCGAGATGTAACCATAAGCACCAACCGACCACGTTATGTTATGGGTGAAACAATCTACCTAGAACTAAATCGTCGTGGAGAAGGCGGCATGTTCAAAATATACGCATACAGAAACGACCGTCTACTGCAAATAATAAAAACCGAACACGACCGCGCACAACTAAACCTAGACGACGTGTTCGGGTTGATTGACATTTACGCGGTGTGGTTTAATCCTGCGGATTTCAGTCATACAACGAGTCGTCCTCATGCTCGCAGAACTATTTTCATAGACCCAAGTAGATACATGCAATTGACTGTTCAAAGCGACAGACCAGAATACAAACCAGGGGAATTTGTAAATCTAAACTTTGGCGTGACAGATAATATCGGCAATCCGTTGGAAGCCGCGTTGCTGGTAAGCATAGTTGATGAAGCAATGTTAAGCCTTGCCGCGAACGACCTATCCATTGATAATGTTAGACTCGCGCTGGAAGACATACGCTTTGGCGAAGACCTTGATGCCGCTACTTTGTATGTATCGCTAATCGCGGGGGCTTCCGAGCAAGCCATTACGCGTTTGCTTCTGCGGCAAAATAACAACGCGCCTTTTGTCGGAACAACAATCGTTGTTAATCCGCATCCGCATTACGATCGAGGTGGATTCAACTTCGTTGCGTTGTATCAGGCTTTTCTTAATGCGTTGCGGCTTTTTGTTATATTGTGCTGTTCTGTTGCGTTTTTTATCGTGGCTTTAGCTCGCAGAAATCCCATGCCTCCTGCGCCTTCTCCATTGGAAACGCAAGGTTATTTGCCCAATGCTCCTGCCGTTGAAAGTAGTTATTTCTCAACGGGCAAGAGACGGGCGGCTTGGATTGTTGTGATAACCTTGGTTTTGCTTATTCTTTCGTTTTTCTTTTTTACGTCGTGTGGTAGTTCGGGAAATGAAAGATTTGCAGATGATAGCTCTATGCCACTTCCCCAGCAAGATATGGCGACTGATTTCTTCTCCGCGCCTGCCCCAGCACCGCAACCCTTACCACCTGCGCAAGGTCAAGTTACCCAGCCGCCAACAATACTAGACGAAGCACCAACAATCGGAACAATGCCAGAACTTCCCGCCGCCGCGCCAACGGCAGAAATAGAAACGCAAACCGCGAGAGTACGCCGATTATTTTTGGAAACAATGTTATTCGTTCCAGAATTAATTGCCGATAACGGCTATGCAGATTTATCATTCATACTCGCCGACAACATCACTACATGGAATATCCAAGTAGTTGGCAATACTCGTGATGGGATTGTTGGGCATACGCAAAGCAGTATTCGTGCGTTCCAGCCATTCTTTGTGGATTTTGAATTGCCACGCAATAGTATTCGTTACGACCGCGTAAGCATTCCCGTAACCGTGTTTAACTACACGGAAGAGGAGCAAACGGTAATTCTAACAATCGCGGAACTAGATTGGTTTGACCTGCATGTTAGCCCTGTGCAAACTTTGGTTGTTCCGTCTAATCGTTCGCAAATGGTGTACATTCCCATTACGATTACGCAGTTTGGTGATTTTGTTTTCCGCGCATATGCAGACACCCACGGCTTTGCAGACGCGGCAGAACGAAGCATTAGAGTAAATCCCGAAGGTTTTAGAATAAGGCAGGTAGTATCAAGCGGAAACATTGAGAACGACACTAACTTGCATCTGCTGTTCATGCAAGAAACAATTCCCGATACTCGTAGCGCGGTTATTACGTTTTATCCGTCTGTCATGTCGCAGGTGATTGAAGGCATGGAAAATATTTTCCGTATGCCATTTGGTTGCTTCGAGCAGACTTCGTCAATTTTATATCCGAATATTCTCGCGCTGCGTTACATGCAACAAAACGGCATAGATAACCCTCAACTCACAGATACCGCATTAAGGTATATAAGTTCTGGTTATCAACGTCTGCTAACCTTTGAAGTGCTTGGCGAAAGAGGTGGGTTTTCGTTATTTGGCCATGCTCCCGCAGAAACTTTGCTAACCGCATACGGCCTAATGCTACTGGAAGACCTAACCACCGTGTACACCATAGACAAGAGAGTTATGGAAAGAATGTCCGAATTTTTGTTTGCTAATCAAAACAACGACGGCTCGTTCCAAATAACAGGACGCGACCCGCATAGAATCTCCGATAGTCAACGTCTAGCCTTCAACGCGTATATAATCTGGGCGTTAAGCGAAGCCTTCCCAGAGGATTACCGCCTTGATGTTTCTGTAGAGTACTTGCTTCGCCACTTGAATATGGTTGACGATAACTACACATTAGCATTAATCGCAAATGTGCTGGTAAACAGAAATCACCCAAGGGCAAATGAAGTTGTGAATCAGTTGGCAAGTAATGTTTTTATACTTGGCGATACCGCATATGTAAACTCGTCCACGCGGGATTATTTCGGGGCTTTTGGGCGGATTCAATATTTGCAAGCTACCGCGCTTACTTCGCTTGCGTTATCAAACCACGGCTCGCACGCCGATACAAACGAATTGTTGATTAACTACATCATAAGTCAAAGAGATTCTTGGGGAACGTGGCACAGCACCCAAGCTACGATTTTATCACTAAAGGCACTAACCAGCTACGCCGCGCAAGCCCCACTACAAGACGGGCAAATTACCATAACAATAGGCAACGAACAACGCGTAATAGAAATCCGAAGCGGCAACACTTTGGACTTTTATCAAGTAGCCTTTACAAACTTGCAGCGAGAGAATATCATAGATATTCAATTCCCCTACCTAGGCAGAATGACTTACAAAGTTGTACAGGAATTTTTCGCGCCATACGACTCTGTAGAACTAGACCGTGGTTTTGAACTATCCTCCAGCATGAACACTCAACTAGACGTACACGAATTAGTACACCAAGAAATCCGAATAATAAACACTTCTGGCGATATTGTGAAAAATGGTCTAGTTGCGGTGTCCATACCGCAAGGCTTCCGTGTGGAACGAAGCAGTTTAGCATTACTACGCCACACGGGCCTAATCGAAAGATACGAAACGCGCTTCGATAACATCAATCTATACCTGCGCGACACAGAACAAGGCGAAATCATTACCCTAACAATAGCCTATCGCCCAGCTTTCCCAGTGGCAGTAACAGGCGGGCATGTTCGCGTATTTGATTACTACAATCCTATGGTAGAGGGTTTTTTAAAGCCAGTTCAAATTACAGTGCAATAGGCATGATTTGAGGAGAGGAGAATTTTTTTTATGGCTTCTACGATGATACATCTATACTTAGCAAACAAAATAAATCCCGATGGTTGCGGTTTATATTTTATGGGGAGCTTTGCACCTGACACATTTGATAATAACCGAAGTGATGTTCGCATGGCTAAAATTAAAAATCATTTTCGTGATACGCCAAGCGGAAACGCGGAAGAAGCAGAAATTATAAAGTTTTACTCGCAGATTGACAAAGACAATCCATTTCATGTGGGGTATTTTGTCCATTTGCTTTGTGATTTATGGTGGCACATAGCAATTGATAAAATTGCTGGGGATAGTGGAGATAGGCAGGGTTGGTATGCTAATCTAAAGAACGAATATCGTGTTTCAGGTATATGGATACGAAGGAATATGCCTTGGGTTGACGATGTTTTTCGCAAGATGGAATCATGTATGAATGACTTTCAAAGTCCTACGCCAGACCCTACAAGCGAGGAAATAATCAACTACACAAAAGGGTTGGTATCGCCTTCGTTGCGCGAGAGTGACAAAAATTCAGACGGTAAACCTTCGACAATTCTAACCCCTGCGTTTTTAGAATCGTACTCGAATGAAATTGCTAAAAGATATATGTTGTGGGTAGGTAACAAATAAATCCAAGCGGTATATGTCGCAGTATAAGCATTAGTAGCGTTATATCCATCTTTAGTACCGCACAAACCACTAAAAAGACGGCGGGATTTCTTCAAAATTTACAAGCAAATGCCGAAAAAAAAATAACCGATTCTCCCTGCGCAGGAGTCGGTTATTTTTTCTTGCGTTTTTTAATGAGGACTAGCAATTCAAAATCTCTTGTGCATATTCCTCGCCTAGCATCTCGCCTAGTGTGTTTGCTATTTCTTTTAAATTTACGCCCATTTGTATTGCTAGTATGCCCTCGGCTATTATTAGGCGGCGTAAGTATTCTGCGTTGGGTTGATTTTCTGTTAGAATCATTACGCGGAAAGTACGCTCTACCATTTCTGGTGGGCGACCGTTTACTACAAGCTCTAGGCCTTTTGTTAGGAAAGTGCATTGGTGGGCTTTTGTGTCTAGGTTTAGTACTCCATTTTGGCGTGCCTCTTTGGCCAGTTTTATGATTTGCTGCGCCGTTGGAAGGCATTGTTTTTTGTCGTCGTTGGAGAATACTAATTTTTTCTGAAGGATTATGTCCTGCATAAATTTCCTCCTAAGTGTGAAACTTTAGGGTTTGTAGGTCTATTTCAGAACCTGGTAGGAAAATGAAACTTACTGCCCCCTTGCCCTTTAGGGGAGTATCTAAGTTTAAAATAGCTTTTGAATATTTATCGGTGCTTGCGGGTAATGTCAACAGGTTTGAGATTTCGTTTTCTTCGCCATTGAAGATTAGTGTTATCGTGTTTTTGTCCAATTGAGAACGCCAAGATAGTTCTAGTTTTGTGGTTGTTTCCTCAAAATTCATTCCTGCGAATGTTATTGTGACGTTGTTTCCAATACCTTCGACAGATTCGCCAGAAATTTTATAGGAATCGCCATAAATATTATCGCAGGCGGCGAAGGGGATTGTTTCGTAGGTTTTCGATTTGAACGTAAAACCCTTGATGTGAACTTTTTGACGGAAGGCGAATCCTAAAGTTTGTATGCCGCGAAGTTTTTCAGGGAGTTTGTAGGTTACTTCAATGTAGGTGTTCCATATTGAACCTTTGTCGTAGGTAGGGGTTAGTAGGAGCTTGCTGTCTGGTGAAGAATCGTCGGGCATTCCGCGCCAGATGTCAAACTCGAAAGGCGCGCCGCTTAATGGGAATAACCATAGGGTGATTTCGTCTGCGCCGTATGTGCCAAAATCTAGGTCGGCGAATCCTACTGTGCTTTCTCTGTCGCGGGCGGTGGCTATTCCGCGTTCGTTGCCGTTTGTTACGGTGTCGTTGCCGCGATTGTATAACCCACCAGAAATGAAGGTGTAGGGGTCTAGGAAGGGTTTGCCATAGCCTTCTATGGTGATTGGTAGCATTGAGATTAGGTTTATGTGGTCTTTGCCGTTGTTGGTGGCGCATCTGATGTATACTTCGCCGTCACCTTTGGGGTGTAGGGTGGCTATTTCGTTGCGTTCGCCTGAGATGGTTAGTTTGCCTAGGGGGCTGTCTATTCCTGCGGAATCGGCAAGCCGCCATTGTAGGTCTGAATAGGTGGCGTTTGCTGGGTGGATTTTTGCTGTGATTATGCTTTTGCCTTCCGATTCTTCGCGTAGGAGTTCTATTTTTCGTATGGGAATATCTGTCGTGTCTAGTTGCGCGGTTATTAATTGATATATGTTATTGGCATAGTAATCGGGTCTGTAGATGGCTAGTAATTTCCCGCCGAAAAGTCTGCGGCTGGTTACGCCTTGGTATTGGTCGTAATCGGTGGAATCTCCATTGTCTAGGCCTAATAGTTCGCCGTTTTGTACGGTTATGTTTACGCGGTTGTTGGCGTTTTCTACTGGGTTGTTGTTTGCGTCTATGGCGGTTATTTCTGCGAATATTAAATCGCCCATATCGTTTACTTCAACTTTTGTGGCTACTGCATCGCCGAAGGAATTGCGTTCGCATTCGGCTATTACATTTCCGTTTTCGTCGTAGGCTATGGCTTTTAAGCAACCTGCTTCGTAGGGAACTATATAATCTGCGCCGCCATTTAAGGGTACGCGCACTGTGCCTGTGCTGTCTTCGGGGGTTAGTTTTTTGCCGTTTAGGAAAAGTTCTGTCCGTGGGGCGTTGGTGGTTATGCGAACATCTATGAGTTGCCCCAGCGACCAATCCCAATACGGGTACAGGTGAAGAATCGGGCGGGTTTTAACATCTACCCACGCCGATGCATACATATAAAAGGAATCCTTCGGAAAGCCAGCGGTGTCAATTTGCCCGAAGTAGCTGTTTTTTGTATGGTATGGCGTTGGCTCGCCGATGTAATCGAATCCAGTCCAAATGAATTGCCCCATGTTTGTTAAATGGTCGCGGATTACTGTTTCGGTGCTTTTCGCGCCCCAACTTGTTGCTGAATTTCCTAGTGCAGAGCATTGCAGGTCGTCATCGGCTAGAAGGGCTTTTTTTAGGGGGAAGTGATACACCCCGCGGCTTTGTACTATTGCTGATGTTTCGCCGCCGTAAATGACCCAATCTGGGTAGGTGGCGGCGTGGTTTGCGTATAGATATTCTGCGTAGTTGAAGCCGATTAGTTTTACCATGTCGGCGCATTTTTGGGTGCTTTCCCATGGTAGGTAATTTGAACAGAGGGTTATTTCTGCGTTGCATTTTGGGTCGTGGCGGCGAACTTGTTCCATTAAATATGTTAGGGTTGCCGCGCCGCCTTCTGTTTCTGTATCGTGAATTTCGTTGCCCACGCTCCACATTATAATTGATGGGCAGTTTCTGTCGCGGCGAATCCACGCGGCAACATCACGTTCAGACCATTCTTCAAAAAATCTTGCGTAATCATATTTTGTCTTGGGGCGTTTCCAAATATCCGTGAACTCCGACATTACCAGAATGCCCATTTCGTCGCAAAGTTCCATGAAAACAGCGGCAGGCGGATTATGCGCGGTACGAATCGCATTCATGCCCATATCCTTCAAAGTCTGCAATTGCCGTTTAATCGCGTCGCGGTGAACCGCCGACCCTAAAGCCCCAAGGTCATGATGATGACAACAGCCATACAGCGTAACTTGCTGCCCGTTAAGGAAGAATCCGCCTTCGGGCGTGAACGCGATTTCGCGGAAGCCGAAGAATGTATGTTCAGTGTCAACGACTTTCCCATTTACAATCAATACGGATTTTAAGCCGTAGATCGCGGGATTTTCAAGATCCCAAGGTTGCAGATTTTCCACGGAAAAAACATTATCTTTTTCCGTTGGCACAAGTTCAGGTATAAATAGCGGCAAGTTTATAAATTGGCAAGATATATGATGGTCTATGGTGTATTCCTGCCCCGCGGATTCAACTTCTGCGTCAATTTCCACATGCCATTCCGTTTCTGATATTTTGCGAGTTTTGATATAAATTCCGTCTTGTACAAAGTGAACTGCATTTTTGCGCACCAACCACACGTCGCGATAAATTCCCGCGCCGCTGTACCATCTTGTGTTTGGCGATTCGTATTTTACTTTCATCAAAATTTCGTTATCGCCTGTTTGCAGGAACTCCGTTATTTCGTGGCTGAAAGCGGTGTAGCCGTTTTTCCATTCGCCTGCTAGTTTGCCGTTTACATACAGCGTTGAATCTTGGTACACTCCGTCAAAGCGTAGAAAAACGCGTTCGCCTTGCGATAATGATTTGTCAAGTTTGTATACTTTACGATAGCAACCAATGCCATCTTTGTACAAATTTTTGGTATCTTTAATTAGCCAGTCGTGAGGAATCACAACATCTGACCAATTTTCCTGCCCTTCCATTGAAAATTGCCAACCTGATGTAAATTCTTTCATGTCATAACCCCGATTCTATTGTGTAATATTTCCCTGTTTATTTATATTTTGCAAAAGATGTTTAGTTATTCTATGTACCCTGCTAAGAATGTCGCATATTATTTTCTTCGCAGTACATAGTATTAGACACAGTATAATGCATTTTTCAACTTTTGTAAGTAGGATTTGAAACTTTGGAAGGACGTGATTTCGTCGTGGTAAAAATGAAATCTGGTGGTGGAAGAACTCACCCAGCTTTGCGATACCTTCAGCGGTACTGGGGGCTTTATGCAATGCTATTGCTCCCAATTGCATTTTTTGTTGTTTTCCGTTATTGGCCAATGATAAATCTTTTGTTGGCGTTTAAGGAGAATAACCTTATTTTGCCCGTTCTTGAAATTCCTTGGGCGCAACCTTGGCGTATGTATTTTGCTGATGGTTCTCGTGTGATTAGTCTTCCCGCTATGGCAAACTTTGAACGCGCCATTAATCACCCGCCTTTCCAAACGGCTTTCCGTAATACTATCATGTTTAGTATTTTGGACTTGGCGGTTGGTTTTCCCGCGCCTATTATTTTGGCGTTGTTGCTTAATGAATTGAAGTTTAAGAAATTTAAGCGTATTACGCAAACTATTTCCTACATGCCGCATTTCCTTTCTTGGATTATTATTTCTGGAATGGCGTTGCGCCTTTTCTCTCCCACCGTTGGTACGCTTAATGGATTGCTTGAATCAGTTCAGTTGTTCCTTGGCATGGAAGCGAACCCAATTCCTTTCCTTAATTCCGCGCCGTATTGGGTTGGCACGGTTGTATTTCTTGGTGTGTGGCGAAGTATCGGCTGGAACACAATTATTTATCTTGCGGCAATCACGGGCGTAAACCCCGAGTTGTACGAAGCCGCAGATATGGACGGTGCATCACGCATTCGCAAAATGTGGCATGTTACTTTGCCTTGTATTCGCCCTGTAATTATCGTGCTGTTTATTCTCGCGATTGGTGGCATGATGGGCGCAGATTTTGACCGATTCGTGGCGTTGCGTAATCCGCTTGTTCATTCTGTTTCCGACGTTCTGCCCTTGTATATTTGGGAATGGGGTATTCGTCAGCCGCTTACAGGGCAGGCAATGGCAACTGCTGTTGGGCTTCTGCAAAACTCAATTAACTTGGTAATTCTTTTGGCGGCAAACTACCTCGTAAAATTCCTAGGCGGTCAAGGCCTCTGGTAACGACGCAGTCGTTTTTCGCCGAGGGCATGTAGTGCATGTTTACATGTTCGTCTCGAAGCCAGATACAACTTTTGGCGGCACAGCCGCTTTTCGCCGAGGGCATGTAGTGCATGTTTATATGTTCGTCTCGAAGCCAGATACAACTTTTGTGAATGAAGGAGACTTTTGATATGGTTGAGAATGCAAAACCAGCCGCAACAACACAGAAAACTAAGAGCCGTTTAAAACGCGCTACCATAGGAGATTGGGTGATTGTTGTTATAATGGTGGCACTTATTATTACCTGCATATTTCCGATTTTGAACGTGCTTGCAACGTCGTTTAGCGCGCCTAGTGCGATTATGCGACAGGAAGTAACTTTGATTCCTCGCGTTGAAGTTGACGAAATGCGTCCAGTACAGCGCGTTCGCGAACTTGGGGACGGGACTTACGAAACTTACACCACTTACGAAAGGCATTTGAGTTTCCCTGTAGGTATTCGTACAGAAGCGTATCAAGATATGTTTTTGGACGCACGTTTCATGCGTTCTATGGGTTGGACGGCGATTTTGACCTTTGTGTTTACAATCCTCGCGCTGGCAATGACTGTACTTTGTGCGTATCCATTGACTTACGACCAGCTCAAGGGCAGGGGAATAATTACCGTGTTGCTGATTTTTACTATGTATTTCCAAGCGGGAATAATCCCGAACTTCATACTTTTTAATCGTCTAAACATGCTTAACAACCCAAGCGTTTTGATTTTGCCAGGGTTAATCAGCGTTTTCCTTATGATAATAATGCGGAAATTTTTCTTGGGAATCCCCGACAGCTTGAAAGAGTCTGCCGAAATGGACGGCGCAGGGCCGCTTACGGTATTGGTTAGAATTTATCTCCCTCTTTCCACGCCCGCGCTTGCTACTCTTGGTTTGATGTACGCCGTTGGGCGTTGGAATGGCTTCACAGACGCGCTAATGTTTATGGCACACCCCGACGCAGCAATATGGCATCCAATTCAGCTTTTGCTATTTAATATTTTGCAAGGGCAACAGGGTGTTGAAACTGTTCTTGACCCAGGCGCGGCGGCTGGTTTGGCGCACTCGCGTTCTGTGCAGGCGGCGGCTATTGTTATGGCTATGGTTCCCATTTTGTGCGTTTATCCTTGGTTGCAAAAATACTTTGTTTCTGGCGTTACCCTTGGTGCAGTTAAAGGTTAATTCCCAAGGTTTTTATAGATTTTGGAAGGGGCGTGATTCGTTAAGTTTTCGCAGGTTTTCGCAAAAAAGAGCAGTGACAAATTGTTGAATTAAATAGGAGGTATTTATGAAGAAGTATTTAATCTCATTAGCAGTTTTGACTTTTTCGGCGTTATTTGTATTTGCGGCATGTGCCACTGATACAACGCCCGCAGGCCCTACAGGGCCAGTAACAACACCACCACCAATTGAAGATTTACCCGAAATTGTAGAAATAATCGACGGTGATGCTAGACTTTTAGCACATGGATTATCAGTTGTGAGCATTGATGGCGAAGATGTTTTCCGTTTTGACAACCCCCGCAACATTTCTGTAGCGGTGTGGAATCGCGGCGACTCTCGTATGCCTCATATTTCCCAAAGCTACTGGGCAGAATGGATTCAAGCAGAAATGCTTCGTTTGCACAATGTTTATGTAACTTTTGTTGAAATCCCACGTTGGGACGAAGTAACATTTATGGCAGGGCTTTTGGCTACTGGCGAAGCTCCAGACGTATCTTTCACATTCGAGTATCCGAATGTTGAAGCACTTGCAGGAATGGGCGGAATCCTTGACCTTTCTCCGCTTATGATTAACTATCGCGCACTTATTCCTAATTTTTACACATTGCAAGGCACCGAGAATGTTTGGTGGAATCGTGATCCTGTTACAGGCGAATTGTGGGCATTTGCAACACGCCACTATGCAAGTTCGTTGCGTATAGGAAGCTTTGTACGCGGCGATTGGCTTGAAGCACTTGACATGGAACCACCAACCACCCTTCAAGAATTTGAAGATATGCTATTTGCTTTCCGTGATAACGCAGACCTTCTGCTTGGTGCAGACGCCGGGCAAATGATTCCTTACCGTCTCACACAAGATGTGGGCTGGACTGGCGACCCACTTCTTACGTCATTTATTCCCAGCGACCTCACAGATAGACAATGGTTTATTTATGGCTTTGACGACAGACGCTTTATGTATCCAGGCATAAAAGAAGGCGCACGCGTGCTTAACCGCTGGTATAATGAAGGGCTACTTTGGCCAGACTTCAGCCTTCACCAAGCTGGTGATGCAGTTGGTGATGACCTTATTATGACGGGTTTTGTTGGTGCTTTCTGCGGCAACTGGGATTATCCTTTCCGTCCCAGCCCTGGTATTATCACAAACATGCAACAAGCTGTTGGCGACCATGCGCATTTCGTTCCAGTAGCACCATTCCTAAATGATGCTGGCGAAACTAGAATGATTGTTCCTCACGGAACATGCAGAAGCCTTTTCTTCCCACACACCAACACAGAGCCAATCGCAAGTTTGTTATACCTTGACTTCATCAGCCGTCCAGAAGTTCGCGAGTTTATCATGTTTGGTTATGAAGATATTCACTTCCATTCAGTAGATGGTTCTTTCGAGCCGCTGTCTTTTGATTATGTTGATGACCATATGTTCATTCCATCTTTGAGAAACTTCGACCTTCTTCCAACCTTCAACGGTATTCCTCCGCTTGCTAACCCAGGTCTTGCAACTCTTGTTCATGCTTTTGAAGGCATTGACCCACAAATCGTTGCAAGTGCTGTTGACCTTGGACTTGCTGGTGCGTTCAACTATCCAAGAGTTGTTACCCGCGCAATTACTGCCGAAGCTAGATATGGTGGCGGCTTACAGGGCGCACAAGGCATGGGCAATGGTGTTCTCAACCGCGCAATTAACGCTTCCGTAGCCGATTTCGATTCAGTATTTGATTCTGGAATGGCAGACTACATGGCGGCAGGCGGCGCGGCAATAATAGCAGAGCGCAACGCCGCTTGGGTAGAGATGTTCGGCGATGTTGATATGCTACCATAGGTAATAAAAAAGTTAAAAGATTTTAAGGTCAAAAGATTTTAAAGTCAAAAGATTTAAGACCTTGGGACGCTGTCCCAAACCCTGCAAGGGGCGCGCCCCTTGACCCGCTTTTTTGGGAGGGTATATGAGAAGAACCCGCGCTTGTTGGTTTGGCGCGGGTTCTTTTTTTGTTTTAGGAAATTGTATCTGGCTTCGTGACGTATGTGTAGCTTGGAATGCATGTAATCGGCGAAAAGCGGCTTTGCCGCTTTAATTTTTGGGAATTTTGGAAATACTACCAAATAAGGTAGGTGAAAGAAATGGCAGAAAAATTTATAGTAGAGCCATGTGGGGCATTGCGGGGGAAGATGGAGATTGGCGGCGCGAAAAACGCGGTATTACCCGTGCTTGCGGC
>WQVV01000029.1 GCA_009785665.1 Defluviitaleaceae bacterium | reverse complement strand
TCCGAACAAGTGGACTATGGTCGAATGCTTGAAGAGATTATCAAGGCGAAGGCACAGGAGCGTATGTTGTCAGGCAAGAGGTCGGATGACACAGACCCTGTGAACCACGGAGCCGAGGGTCAAGGGCGAAGCCGTGACATTGTCGGCTCTAAAATCGGCATGAGCGGAATGCAATATGACCGTGCGAAATACATTGCTGAAAATGCGTCGTCCGAAGTTATTGAGGAACTCGACAAAGGTGAGCGCACTATCCGCGGTACTTATGACGAATTGAAAAGCAAAGAAAAAGCTGCTAAATCATCATCTGCCGATGTCAAAGAAGATGTTTACGAGAGCCTTGTCAAAAATGAAGATGAATTGCCGGACGATTCCCAAAGCAATGTTTCAACCAACGCTGCACCAAAGCCCGCAAAGAGCAACGACAAGCCGAAATCATCAACATCTAAGTCCTCTAAAGCATCTGCATCAAAATCTCCGCTGGAAACGGAAATTAATAGCGTTCTCTCGAAAAAAAACATTGAAGCCATCAAACGCAACGAAGAATTTGCGGCTATGTCTGATGCCGAAAAGGTGGAGGAACTTCAATGCCGTCTTAACGAAGCTCTTAAACGAGCGGCTATCGCCGAGTCAGAGCTTTCACGGCTCAAAGATGTTCACCATAACCTCGCATATCACAGCGACAGCAATATTAAGAATTTACAAGCGCGATTGGATATGGCAGAGGCGCGGGTTGCGGAATTGGAAGCTTTGCACGGCTCTGATTCTGCGGGGGAGTAAGTAACTACAATCACACTCCGCCATTTTACAAAACAAAATAAATACCACATTACTTGTCATAGGACAATTTTATAAGCTCATACATTTGTTTTGAAGAAGGCTGTTGCCACTCCCACCAATCGTGGTCTTGCGACAGTCTTTTTGTATCCAGAGAAAAGGGGGACGAACTCAATGACCATGACTGCGGGGGTATCTGCACCAATTACAGCGGCAACACCCATGACCTTTCAAGAAATGCGAGATATAGATATTCGTTCGGTAGACGTGGGGCTTCTGGTTGATATAAAAGATGTTCAAATTAATACATCATTACCCCGCGATGATCGGGTGTTGGACTTCTTGGAACAGATTAAAAATCCATATTGCTTTAAGGTGGGCAAGGCGGCAGTAAAAGTCAGCTTTGCCGATACCGAGGCTACCGTGGAGGATTGCTTGGAACGATATTTGCTTTCGCTCTAATTATAACAGGAATTGGCGTTTACGGTGTTTGTTAGACTTCTCGCAAAATCAGCAGCCAATACCAACAATATAAAGACCGTTTTTGTCAAGGTAGTAATTTGTTGAACCATAAAAATATTGGCTAAACACCAGAATGTGTGGTTGACATAAAATGTAGAGAATGAACCCGTTTGCACCGAACTATGTCACAGCCGCCGTGAACTCTTGTTAATTCAGCGGTTAGCTGTACTTGTAAGCTTGTGCGAATTTTCCTGTGTTTTCGCAAAAACATGTCAACCACACATTCTGATGAAGACCCATTTCTTCTAGGTTTTTTTGTCAACTACACATTTTGGTGTTGAGCTTGTTTTTTGTTTATGTTTGGATAAAAACTTTTTCAAATGTCTACGACCAATATCAACAGATTGCCCATTCTCAAGATACAGCTTCATTCCTTTGGGGTTAATTGAGACAATCATTGCTTCATTCACAATGCAGGACATATGACACTTAGCAAAAGATGCATTCAGTATCTTTTCAACATTTTTTAAGCGCATTCTTACAAGGTAATTGCCGTTTCTCGTGTGGAAGTATAGATGGTGAGGTTTAACCAAGTTTGTTTCATTACAACGTGGGCAATAACGAAAAAATATACAGGCTTATCAGACACGGACGCACTATGCCTGCGTCCATCCGAATCCATCTTGACCACACCCAGCGAACGGGAATGCTGTATTATTCATTTCGCGCCTTTGAACATGATGACGCTATAATCATCAACGACTACATTTTAGTGGAAAATGCATTTCCATTGGATTCTTCACAGTACTGGGAGATAAAACGAGCTTTTTTCCGCTACAGGTTTTGGCAAACCCCGACCTTCTCTACATCTCTTAGGCATATGCGAGGTCGTTTAGTGTGGGTCATTGAAGGCGCAGACAGTAGCAGGTATCACGCAGTAAGCAGACTAGCACATGACTTTGGGAATACCGCAAAACTTGGGCAATTTCTTTTCGACTACGCCGATAATCTTCTTTACGAAGCGGGATATGGTGACAAATATATAATCTTCGTCTAGGGTGTGTTAAAAATGATGATTAACGTCATGAAAATTTTCTTTGCGGGGGCAATCGCGCTTACAATGGTTTGGTTTGCGGATAATGTCGTAAGCTTTTTAGCCTTCCACGAAAACGATATAGTGTGGTCGTACACCATGAGGTTGCTCACGCGTGAACCTATTGCTTGTCATGCGTCCTATCTTGCCACGGAAATACTTATTCGTGTATTGCTATTTTATTATTGGCGATTGATGATTTCTTTGTTTTTATACATGGTAGTTCGTGTCGTGTTTTTTTACGTGGAAAGCAAAAATCGGCGTGTGTCTGCGGTGCTGGTTGTTATAACGGTTTTGTTTTTCGTGGCGCAATTTCATTTGCCTATAGTGCAACGCCCCGATGATTGCTATTTTAATGACGATTGGGGCTGGGGGCAGAGAGTTCTGGAATCCGTAAACGAGCCTAGTTTGTTCCATTACAACATAAGTGATAACGAAACAATATACAGGATTGTTTATCGGCGCAATATCGCGGTTTATTCTGTCCGAATCCACCTTGACCACACCACAAGAACAGGAATGCTGTATCTTACTTTTCGTGGTTATGAACACGAAAACTTTACGCACACTTCTGAAAACATGCTAATAGAAAAAGCCTTCCCATTAAATTCTTGGCAGTATAAAGAGATTAGATGGGCATTTTGCCACTACAGATTTTGGCAAACCCCAACCAACCCCACACCAAAAAGGCAATTGCAAGGCGGCTTCTCTTGGATAATTGAGGGCGTAGACAGTAACGGGTATCACGCAGTACGCAGGCAAGTACCCAAATACGGAAACACCGCAAGGCTTGGGCGATTTCTTTTCGACTATGCATTTAATCTTCTTCGCGAAGCGGGGTATGGTGACAGATATATAATCTTATGGTGACAATCGTTGTTTAGGGGGTAGCAAAATGGAATTGCTTTTCATATTGGCATTTATATTAGTTTGGCTTGGATTCGCGTTATTGCGCAAGGAAGAGGATGCAGAAAAAATTTTCGCAAAGATTGTACGCAAAGGAGGGTTAATGGGAATCGTCAATTTAGATACGCACTGGCTTGTAGAATTTGAGGAAATAGAAACAGGAAAACGCCTCGAAGTACAAGTGTCGGGCTGTAAATACGATGAGATACAAGAAGGGCAAATAGGAACATTGCATTACAGGTATATCACATATCGCAATCGACTTGGGTTTGTAAATAGTTATCCGACCTTCTGCAAATTCGAGCGGGACATTAATCATTTGGATAGCGAAAATGGCGACATATAAACCGCCACAACAATGGATGGAGTTGATGGCTAGATGAATATTTTAGTGGTCGTGATAATGATAGGTATTTGGATAACACCTGTAGTAATTTTTATGTTATTCTCACATGGCGTTGGAACACCTACAAAAAAAGTTATAGCAAAGGTTGCAAAAAAAGGAGAACGGGCTAGAGGTATAGGAGCGGGCTGGTATGTAGAATTTGAGGAAGCGGAAACAGGAAAATGCATCAGTCTTCTAGGAGTGTCCAACAGTAAGTATGATGAACTAAAAGTAGGAGCAATGGGAATTTTGCACTACAAAAGCGGCTTCTTAGATGCTGCAACAGGAGAATTACAAACATTGTACCAGAAAAACAAAAATGGCTTAGTTGCTGGCAGATTCCTGCGATTCGAGAGAGATAAAGACAGCGACAATTTGGAGGGGTTAGAGTGAAATCAAAAATTGTTGTGATAAGCGCGTATTTGATTGTGTTGGCGGTTGGGCTGATTTCCTGCGCATTTGTGTATGATAGTTTTTTTCATTTTGATGAGGAGTACGCCGAAGAGAGTTTTGTTCCGCTAAGCATAAACGAAGTCGCCGCTTCAATACCACAAGAACAAACGTGGTATGAAGCATACACAGCTTTGTTGATGCAGTATCAAACTAACACGGCTCATTTGCCTGCGGAGGAAGGCTGGTTATTTGCCTTGCATGACATCAGCGGGAACGGTATTCCTGAATTGATTATTTGGGAATCTACGTTTGGCAGTTTTTTCTTTGCAGTCCATGCGGCGTATTCCTTTGCTAATAGCGAGGCGCAACGGCTTGAAATTACTGAAGACTTCGGCGGTCGTCCAGCGTCTATTGGGATTTCTTCGCCACCAAATGGTGTTTCTGGTTTGGTTGTTCGTGGCGGTGGCGAGGGGTTCATGCGGTATATGCTTGTTACCATGGACGGCAACCGCTTGATTGTAGAAGTTTGCGCAACATTAAGCGTGGCAATCGGAAGTGATATTGAACTGCACTATGTAAGAGGAATCCCCGCGACGGAGCTACCCGAAATTTCGCCACAGGTGCTAGAAGAACAAGAGGGAGTTTCCCGCTTCGTATGGGGACGAGAATTACCCGCCGCCGCAAAATTACCCGATATTCCATATTGGTGGCAGGAAGAACACGAAAGAAAGCTATCACAAGGCTATGAATTTGTAACAATGTATCAACTAGCCCGCGTGGTTGATGGCGTAATGGGCGGAGTAATTGGAATGGAAAGCCCGCTTCCAATTACGCAAGAAAATATTCGCCGCATAAATCCCAACTACATGCCCGAAAAAATCCCCGAAATTGTGGAAATAATAGAAGATGCAGACGATTCAACCGCAATTCTACAAAGCGCAGAAGACATAGTTCAAGTAGAGCCATTCACCTCCAGAAGCGAAGGGCAAAGATTATCCGCCAACACAATAAGAATCTACAACGAAGGACAAGGCTGGAACGGAGATTGGTACGGCTTCCTATATGTAGAAAAAGAAATTTGCAACGAAAATTGGGTGCAAGATACAATAAAACATATCCGCGAAATCCTATCAATAAACGTGAGGGATATATGGTTTGAGGGGAATACCATACACATTCAACAAGCCCCAGAAGAAGCCTACGTCCCGTGGAGCCCTGCCTACTACAGAGAAACAAAACTATTCCTAACCGCCGCAAGCCTACCAAATGTGGAATATGTCGCGCTATCCATAGTACCACCAAATTGCATTTACGGGCAGAGCATAGGAGACATACACGACGCACCTCCATACAAAATACGCAAGGTAAGAGACGGGCATCACTGGGCGTGGGTAGGAGATGGATTTTTCGAGGATTAAAAACCTGCGGTCAATAATAACGCAAAATTATTGACCACAGGTTCAAAATTGTTTATGTGTACTATTTTGCGGCGTTTTGTCCTGCTAATCTTCCAGTTGAGAAAGCTATTTGTAGATTATAGCCGCCTGTCATAGCGTCTACGTCTAGCACTTCGCCTGCGAAGAATAGGGATTTTTGTTTTTTTGACATTAAGGTGGAGGGGTTTATTTCTTTTACGTTTACTCCGCCTTTGGTTATTACGGCTTCTTTGTAGCCTGTGGTGGCAGTTGGAGTTAGCGGGAGGTTTTTTAGCAAAGTTACTAGGGTTTGGCGTTGGTGACGGGTTATGTTGTTTACTTTTGTTTCGGGTGAAATTTTTGATAGGGTTATTATAGTTTCTATTAAGCGTTTGGGGAGCAGGTCGTCTAGGGCGTTGGCGAAGTTTTTGTTTTGGCTTTCGGCGAAATCTCGTAGAATACGGTTGTCTAGTTGTTCGGGGGATAAGGCGGGTTTTAGGTCTATTGAAATGGTGGGGTTATTTTGCGCGTTTGCGCATTCCAAATGGCCTACGAGGAATGCGCTTGCTCGTAGAATTATCGGCCCAGTAACGCCGTTACGCGTGAACAACATCTCGCCTGTTTCCTCATAAATTACTTTTCCGCTTGCGGCTTTCGCGGTGCAACGCACATTTTTTAGGCTTAGTCCCTCCAGTGCAGATACCCATGTCTCGGCGGTGATGATTGGGACTAGCGCGGGAAATGTTGGGGTTATGTCGTGACCTAAGCTTTTGGCAAAAATATAGCCGCTACCAGTCGAGCCTGTAGCGGGGTAAGATAGCCCACCTGTGGCGATTATTACTGCATCAGCTTCAAAAACATCACGATTATCTGCATATATTTTGAAAAGGTTGCCTTCAACGTCTATTTTTTGCACGGCGGTTTTTAACCGCACTTTTACGTTAAATTCTCGCATATACCCCGCTAGTGCTTTGTTGATGTCGTCGGCTTTATCGCTTACGGGAAAAACACGTCCACCACGTTCGGTTTTTAGAGGTGTGTTGCGGGATTCAAAAAATTGCATTAGTGCTTGACTATCCATGTTATAGAAGGAACTGTTCAGAAAGCGCGGGTTTGTTAGTGTGTGTTCTAATAAACCTGCAACATCAGTGTTGTTGGTTAGGTTGCATCTGCCTTTGCCTGTTATGTGAAGCTTTTTGCCTAGCTTTTCGTTTTTTTCAAATAGAATGACATCTGCGCCGTTTTCGGCGGCTGTACCTGCCGCCATCATTCCTGCGGGGCCTCCGCCTATTACAACTACGCGGCGCATGGTAAACCTGTTTTCAACGAGCGATTGCCTAGAATTTCTGCTAAAATTTCTGGGTTTAAATCGCCATAAACGTAGCCGTATAGGGCTTCTAACATTTCTATGCCCTCGTCAACGGCGGCTTGGTACATATCCATAAAACTATCGTTGTGAATCTCGTCCTTTGGCGACCACGGCGAATGCCAAGGAGTTTTGTTAATATTCAAGTAATCGGTGTCGCCTGTGATTTCTTGCATGTGAATTATGCATGAGGTCGTAGCCTCACCAAATGCTAAATTCTCCATGATTTCCATGAAGCGTTTGCGCCGTCCATTTTTGGATTGCAGAAAACGCGTACATGTAATCGTGAATTTTAATGCGCGGCGCGCAACCTTGGGCGAAATCCTCCGTCCGTAGATGGCCTGTATTCCTTGGCTTAACGCCGCCGCTGATATTGATAACTCATCTGGCGCGGCGTTGATTAATTCCCATTGACTCATGCCAGCGGGTTTTTTGCCGCTTACTAGCTTTAGCAACGCGACATCTATTGCCGTCTCGAAGCGTCTGTGGTCTGCGCTGTTTTTTATTTTTATGGCGTTTTTGTTAAACGCCCGTGCGTACACATATGGATGCGCATAGCAATCCACAGTGTAGTGCATCAAAAACCCCGCCGTGTACGCAAAAATAATATCCCGTTCGGGTTTTGCGGGGGCATCTTTCGCAAGCCGCGCCATGTACGCCAAAAATAGCCCCAGACTTCCAAGGTGCATATCCTGCGCTATTCCGCGTGAACGCTTCAAAATTTGACTAGGAAAATAGTAGAAAAATATATCTGGGCCTTGCGTGCCTAAATTATACAGCTTTTCGCCTTCGGTAATAATCTCTCGAATTTGTGGCGAAGCTCCCTGCAAAGCGGCTTTCCCCGCAATGTAATGTGTTAAAAATCCAGGCATGTTCATTTCCTTTCAAAATTGTGAAATTTTTTTGCCATTTTTACTATTTGACGAGCGGTGTAAGCGGTGGAGAATGATTCAAAAAATACGGTGTGTGGCCCATACAACGAACTTTCAAAGTCATATGTGAACTGCACACCTTCAGGACTTACACGCGTGCTACGACACCTTTTAAAACTGCTGATATTTTCCCACGGGATTGTAATGTCGCTTGAATGCAAAGTAACACCATTATTCGACAAAGTGACAACTTTACTCCCCGACAACATCTCGCGAACATAATAGAACGGTGCGCCGCCAAAAATCAACAATATCAGAATCCCCATAAGTATTTCGTAAATATTGCCTGCCAAACCCTCGTCCATTAAGGTTATAAGAAACATCAAACCAAAAAAAATCGCAATGCCAAACGAAGCTAGGAGACTAGAGTATTTAAGAAAAGCCTTCCACAAATTGCTACACTGGAAAGTATTTTGAATCACAATTTCATTTTTCATAAATAGCCAACCGCCCTAACAAACAAAATAATGAGTCAAAAATGATTATCAATTGTTCTGAAATTTTTTTGCCATCTTTACTATTTGGCGAGCGGTGTATGCGGTAGCGAATGGTTCAATTTCAATAGATTGAGTGCTTGGCTCGTTTTTTCCAATTTTTAATTTATATGTGAACTCCACACTTTCAAACTTAGTGCGTAAACCTAAGTTGCTATATCTTTTCACGCTAATGATATTTTTCCACGGAATTGTAATGAATCTTTCGTGCAATGTAACGCTCTCGTTCGAGAAAGTGATAATCTCATCGCCCCATACCATGGGAATAACATACATGATTGTCGCGCCGCCAAAAATCCCAACTACCACCAACCCAAAAATTAATTCACCAATATTATCCGATACTCCCCCAATTAAGCTTGAAACAATCCAAAAAACTCCCCCAAGTGCAAAGACGCTCCAACCTAAGAGAAGGCAATATTTACAAAAAAACTTCCACAGAGTACTGCATCGAAAAGTAGCTTGAATCACAATTTCATTTTTCATGAACGCCCCTTCGCCCCCTAAGCAATACGAAAATTCTAATCAACCACACATAAAGAATACCACAATAAACACGATAAAAGCAATCTGATTCGTCAAACAAAGCCACATCTAAGGCGAAGATGTGGCTTTGTTTAACGCTTTATGATTCATGTCATTGGTGAAAAGCGGCTGTGCCGCTACAGCTTACGCCCACCAACTAATTCTTACATCTACATCTTGTGCGCGGTCGAAGCGTAGGGTTACGTTTACTCTACCTGCTTGGAATGCTGACATATTAATTTGTTGGTCGTGGAAGCCAGATAGGTCTATTATTTCTTGGGTGTTGCCTTGTTCTAGGTGGAGAATTATTCCGTCGCCGCTATCGCTTAGTACGTGGAAGTTGGCTAATTGTTCCGCGCTTAGAACTGGCGAGCGGCGTTCCCAGCCGTTGGCGGTTCTTGCTGTGAAAGTCCATTCGTCGTTTTGAACGCGACTCCACGACGCGGAGAAATTACCTATACGCGTACTGCCAACGCCCGAATCCATTGCACTCACAGTAAAGCCTATAATACTTACGGTAAATAGCACAGTTAAAATCGCATACAAAATCCCTGAGACAATCAGGAAACTTTTGTACTTTCTTGGCGGTTCAACGTCCTTGTTTGTTCGTCCTGCCACAAGGTACACGATTGTTCCGATAGGAAACACCAGTACGGAAAACAGCACCCATAGTAATGGGGATTGGTCGCTTTTGACCTTTGCATCTTCGTAAGTCCATAACGCAAGTGCAATCGTAAACACGATTGAAAGGATTGAGAATAACGTGGTTGATACAATAAAGAATGCTAACATAGAAATTACCTCCCTGCCCAATTGGGCTTTTTTATAGTTGTTTCAGTTTTATTTTCGACTGTGCTACTACCGCCAAGAGACGGTTGTGTTTAAATTTGTTGCGTGTTCAAACTGCATGAGTATGGTTAATCTGCCAATCGCGAAGCTACTTAAATCAATATAGCCGTTAAAGTTTTGGGAAATATCAAAAATTTCCTCGCGGTCGCCTTGTTGTATTTTCAAAAAAATGCTTCCGCTGTCGTTGATGCTTTCTACGCGGAAAGCCGACATTTCTTCCGCGCTTAGAATAGGATTTCTGCTACTGTAACCGTTGGCGCGTGTTGCCGAGATTTCCCATACGCCGTTTCGCAGGTTATCTTCAAACCCAACAAACGAACCCATTTGCCTAGTCCCAGAAGCTACAGGCCCAACCGTATTTTGAAGATGCAGAATACCACCCACAAAAGCCCCAGAACTCAAGACAAAACAAATTGCAGAAATAATCACAAGCCGCTTATAAATGGCGGGTATAGTACCTGTTTTATTCGCCCGTCCAATCAAAAGGTACACAATCAGCCCAACCAGATTAGGAACAAGCGTCACAATCAAAACCCACATTAGCGGCGGATGCGTGCTTTTGACCTTGGCATCTTTGTAAACCCACAACGCCAAAAACAACATAAACACAATCATTGCCCCAAAAAACAGAATCATCCCGACATTGAACCAAAACATAAAACCCTCCCTTCTACCGAACGAAACACCGCAACCGCCACAACGGAAAACAGCGACATTCCGATAAATAATGTAACCAGATAAACAACAATCCCATGCCCAAACAACATCCAAAGCGCGAACAAAATTGCCGCCGAAATAACAAAATCAAAAGCAACAATACCCCACACACGAATTGACGAAACACTAATACTATTCACGCTTTCCGCCTCGCGTTCGCGGGCTTCTGCTAGTTTTGTTAATGTTCGCGCTGTAAGTTCTGGCGGTGGTGGTGTTCTGGCTGAAAAGTATTTTTGTAGTTCGTTGTCTATTGTTGGTTTTGCAGTCATGTCAGCATTTTCCTTTCGCGTCGGTTTTGCAGCCATGTTAAAATCCCTCCTTTTCTAGTGCGGCTTTCATTAGTGCGCGACCTTTGTGCAATCGGCTTTTGATTGTCCCTTTGGGAACGCTGCATATTTGCGCAACTTCTTCCAAACTCCACTCGTCAAAATAGTGCAACAATATCGGAATCCGAAATTTATCATCTAAACTGGCAAGCGCGTCCCGTATAATTTCCCGCGTAAATGAACTTTGTAACTGACCCTCTGGGCCATCTTCAACAGGGGCTTTCGGCTGAACGGACTGCAACATCTCGCCATCTAACGGAACTTCTGGCACAATCGCCGCCCTACGCCAAGCCTTACGCCGAATATTCTTCCATTTACCAACCGCCACCGAAAAAAACAATGCTTTGGGGTTCTGCGAAACATCTATTCGCCCCCGCATCTCAAACACCGCCAACACAGTATCTTGATACAAGTCCCCAGCCATTCCTCCAGCAAGATAACCACAAAACGAATACAAATCCGTTCCAAAGTCCTCCAGCAGTTTCTCAAATACAGAAGCGTTCACAGTCCACCCCCTTCACATCTCTATGTATATATTGTCGCAAGTTTTAAAGCGGTTCATTGTGCAATAAAAAAAATTAAACGACACTTTATGCTTTGTCGCGAAAATGGTATACTCTAATGCACGGCAAAATATATCTGGAGGATTGATTCCTAATGCGTGCCATCTGGGGCATTTTAATTTTTGCGGTGTATTTTGTTTTGGCTAATTTAATTTTTGGGTATATTTCGCCATCTATGATATTTGTTGGTTTTCCCTGCCCTGCTTGTGGTCTTACTCGCGCTGGATTTTTGTTTCTCACTGGCAATTTTGCTGCTAGTTTTGAAATGCATCCGTTGTTTTTGCCTGTGATAATTTTTCTTGCGGTTTATGTACTGGTTAAATTTCGTTGGCCAGATAAGATGAAGGTTTTGCATATTCCTGCTGCTGTTTTGATTGTTGCTAGTTTCGCGCTGTATATTTTCAGAATGTTCTATTTATTTCCGCATCAGCCGCCCTTGGTGATGAATGAAAACGCCATTCTGTTTAATATAATATCCATAATAAGGGAGCTGATTTAAAATGAACGAGCAAGATATGCCCCAGCCACTACCGCCGCCATTGCCCTCCGAGCCGCCGCAAATCGAAGAAGACACCAGCGTAATGTCTATGACTGACTGGCTTAAATCCCTTCTGCTTGCGATGATTCCGATTGCGGGCTTGGTATTCTTAATTATGTGGGCAGTTGACAATACAGGAAACGTAAACAGACGAAACTACGCCCGTGCTTATTTTATCGTAGTGGGTGTTATGTATGCCGTAACCATCGTTATAACCACAGCTATTTATTTCGTCATGTTCGTTATGTTTATTATGCTTGGCGTAGCAATGGTTTCGTTTCCAGAGCTTTCAATTTGGTATTTATAAAAATTCAGATAGGAGATGATTCAAATGAATCCAAACAACATGCACCAACCTTCACATTTTCACGGAGGCGGAGGCGACCCAAACTTTATGACATTCAAAGATTGGTTTATCACCCTCGCAATACTTTCGCTAGTACCTTGCGGCTTCATAATGGCGTTTGTATGGGCGTTTGGCAGTGACCCCAACGAAACCCGCCGCATTTTCAGCAAAGCGTACTTGGTGGTAATGGGCATTTCTATGGTATTAGGAATGGTGATTGGTGTCCTTTACATGGTTGCGCTTATGGCGGCTGCCACTTCGTTTTAGACAATCCACTTACCACGAACAAAGCGTGTAAGCAACATTACAAGGCGTATAGATTGGTCGAAAAGAATTGCAAACCACGCGCCTGTAAGCCCAAACCCTAACGGATATGTTATCAAAAATCCGCCAAGGGGGCGTAGTATTCCTACGGTTATTACCATGGTTATTGCTACGAATCGCGTATCACCTGCGCCGCGTAGGCTTCCGCCCATTACCACTTGCGCCGTTTGAATTGGCATAATCACCGCCAAAATTAAGATTAACCCAGCGGCAGTTTCGATTATTCCCTCATATGGTGTGAACAACATTGGGAAGCGGAATCGTATAAGAATGCACACCAAGCTCAACACAGCGGCCACCATGATTGCAAGACGCAACCCGATTTTTCCATACATAATGGAAAGGTCGGGTCTTTTTTTGCCAAGATTCTGCCCCACTAATGACGTGGTTGCTATGCCTATTCCGTCTGCGAAAGTAAAACTCAACGCCATCAACTGCATCGTAATTAAATGCGCCGCAAATTCTTCTGTGCCTAGGTTGGCAACCACTAGCGCGTATAGGAAAAATCCTACGCGTAGCCCAACTTGCTCCACGAAGCCGCCTAATGTTAAGCGGGCTACATTTTTTAACATTGGCATGTCGAATCGGAAATTATCATTCTTGGACAGACGAAACACGCTATCCTTTCGCATTATAGACACCACGGCAAGCGAAAACGCCACAAACGCCGCAATTACCGTTGACCACGCCGCGCCTTCCACTTCCATTCGCGGAAAGCCGAAACGTCCTTCGATTAACAGAAAATTCAGCGCGACACTTATTACCTTCGCTACTACATTTACTTTCATTGTGATTTTTGTGTTACCGCACGCCCTTTGCGCCGCGCATATTGTCATTGTCATTATTTGCAGTAGCAGGCTGTAACTTGATATTCGGAAATATGATGTTGCTGGCTCGATTGTGTCTGCTTGCGCTCCAGCTAGAAGCATCATTGGTCGCGCAAGCATTACAGATGTTGCAGTTACGCCTACGCCAAGAAAAATGTTTAGGACTAACGCAATTCGCAGACAACTTCGCACCGCGTCCATGTCTCCTGCGCCTTTATTCCGTGCTATAATAGCCGTAACAGCTACGTTCAGCGCGAAAAACACCGCTAGAAATATCATTCGCGGCTGTATTGTAAGCCCCACTGCCGACACGGCTATTCCATATGAATCCAGCCGTCCCACCATCACAGTGTCAATCATTCCCATTAGCGTGATGCTAACCATCTCCACCATAGCAGGAAACGCTATACGCAAAGAAGCCCCATAAGCCTCTCGACTTCTGGGGATTTCACCACGACGCATACTTTCCTTAACCATGTTCTGCGTAGAGAATAAATTAAATAACAAAGTAAATCACCTTGAACCGACTATAAGCCGCATTCAAGATGATGTCAAGACTTTAGGGCGTGTTGCATTTCTAATTGGAGTAGGTTAAATTGTCAATCTACGTGTTTTTATTAAGATAGAGAAGGTTGTTTGTTTATGAAAATAATTGTAGTGAGTTTAAACCCCTGCATAGATTGGCAATATACCGTGCCAAAATACGAACATGGTGAGCTAAATCGTGTGCAACGCACGCGCAGTGATGTTGCAGGAAAAGGAATAAACGTCGCAATTGCTTTAAAAAACCTAGGACTTTCCCCACTATGCGTGGGGTTCAATTTTGCGGAGAATGGCGCGTTGCTTACGCAACGGCTGGACGCATTGGGGGTACGTCATAATTTTGTGGAAGTAAACGGCGCGATTAGAGTAAACATCAAATTATACGAAGAAACAACAAAAACCATGACAGAGTTGAACCAGTCAGGGGCATTCGTGGCGGAGAGTGCGCAAGCAGAACTTTTAGCGAAATTGGAAAACTTGAATGATGAAGCGGGAATTTTGGTGTTAAGCGGGAGTTATCCGCAAGGCGTTCCCGTAGATTTTTACGCAAGTATTTGCCAGAAATGGCGCGGGAAAATTTTTCTTGATGCGGAGGGGGAAGCACTTGTTCGGGCGGTGGATACGGGTTGCGTTTTTGCTATTAAGCCTAATCTTTTTGAATTGACGGGGGCGTTTGGAGTATCACAGCGCGAACGGCTTTCCGCTGAAAATCCTATAGAAATTGCAAAGTTCTGCCGCGAAGAAATTTTTTCGCATTCGCGTAGACGCGGTAATTTAGAAATCGTTTGCGTTTCTATGGGTGCGAATGGCGCGGTTTTTGCTACGCCAGAAAACGCGTTCTACTGCCCCGCGCTTGATGTTATTGCGAAAGGCGTTGCTGGTGCGGGGGATTCCATGGTTGCGGGAATGGTTTACGCGTATGCAAAAAACTTTCCCCGCACGAAATTCCTACCCTGCGCTATGGCGGCGGCGGCGGCTTCCATTACTTTAGACGGCACAGAAATGTGTACGCTAGAAGGTTTTAACACGCAATATGCAAAACTTCACGATTTCCGTGGTGGCATAATCGCCCAACTTGACAATCTAACTCATAGCAACATATAATCCTAACTGCATTAAGAACCTACGGTCAGTAAAACATAGGAGTTGATTAAGTCCGGCGCACTTGATGTTACAAAATCGGTAATATAAGTGAAACGTGGAAAACACAAGTAATCATTAACAGCATAAAAACAAGAAAGCCTGTCGCTAGTTTAGGTCTTGTTGATATGTCTAAAAATGGCTATTTTTTGTTTTTCACAGATTAACTAGCTTTCAAAGCTGTGGAAAACAATTTCCACAGCTTTTTTTATTGTGGAAAAGCAACGAGAAAACGAAATGACAATCAAACAAAAAGGAGAAAAAACGATGAAAAACAACAGCATTTGGAACAAAAATTTTATGACATTTGTACTTGCTTTAGAATTGCATCTGATAGCGAAAACACTAATCAGATTTGCTTTGCCGCTTTACGTTCTAATAGAAACAGGCAGTCCAGCTTTACAGGGAATGATATTATCCCTTTCAGCATTACCCTTAATTATTCTCTCTCCAATTGGTGGCGCGCTCACCGATAAATTTAATAAGAAAAAAATATTGGCAATCATGAATTTGCTTTCAGCAATTGTCGTTTCAGTTTATTTTCTTATTAACCCAGTCAACCATATTGTAGTGGTGATTCTGCTGATTATGATGTTTGTTTCTATGTTTGAAAGCCTAATTTCGCCTACATCAGAGGCTTCTATCCCGTCTTTAGTGCCTGCTGATAAATTAGTTAAGGCAAATTCGGTTACTTTTTTACTGACAAACATTTCATCAATAGGCGCGCCAGTATTCGGCGGGATTATGCTGCATACTCGTGGCTTGACGGAGCTTTTAATCATCATTACTGCTCTTTATATTTTGGCGGCAGTGATTAATATATTCGTTATCATACCTACGCCAGAAAAGATTGATGTTCAAGCAGAAAATAAAGGTAATCTTGTTGCTGGGCTTTTTGAGAACATTAAGGGTGGTATTATTTTTGTAACAAAGGAAAACCGAAGTATCGGAAAAATGATTTTCGTTGTTTTCTTGCTTGCCATCACCATGATTACCAGCATGACCATTACTGTTCCAACGCTAATGGTTACTTATTTAGAAATGCCCGAGCATCTGATTGGATTAAGCCAAGGGGTTGTGGTGTTCGGCGGAACATTAGCCGCAATACTTTTGCCCATGCTAAAAGGAAAACACCGTACAAGCAAGGTCATCCTATTCATACCAAGTTTAACAATCGTTATAACAGGTGTTCTCCTGCTGCTTGGAGAAAACCCGACAACAAGCTATATTTTACTGATTGCCTGCTTCTTTATTGTTCAAATATTTTTGACAATGTATGGTGTTATATATTTCTCTTTTTTAGGAAAAAAAACACCTAAGCAGGTTATGGGTAAAGTTATGGGGCTTGCTATCTCGTCTAGTGTTTTGGGCTTTGCCATTGGGGATTTTCTTCATGGTATTCTTTTTAATGTGTTTGCTACAACTCCTGCGATTGCATTAATTATATTAGGTGCTATTTCTATCATTATTGCGTTGAATGCAAAAATCATAGAACAGGGGTAGAAATTTTTTGCATCAAAAATATAGCAAACGCGCGCTCTTTTTCGTTCGCTATATTCTTAGAATGGTGGTATACTATCTTTCGTGGAAGGAGTTTTGTAATGCGCGACTTTTTTAGTATGGATGGAGCTTTTAACAAATATGGCGGTTTTGTTGCCGACACTGTTATTTTGGGGTTGTTGTGGATTTTTTTTAGTCTTCCTATTGTTACTATTGGCGCGTCTACAACCGCGCTTTTTTATGTTTCTACGCGACGAATTGCTAATCGGGAGCGGTATATAACTTCTGATTTTTGGCAGTCGTTTAAGGCTAATTTTCTTAGGGCTACTACGTTTTGGATTGCGCTTATTGCAATTGTTATGATGATTGCTTATAACATGTGGCTTGCGCTTCAAAATCCCGAAATGATGGGGCCTTTGAGTATTTTGGTTCTGCCAGCGCAAATTATTATTCTTTTGGAAATTATGCTGATTGCCATTTATATTTTTCCTGTTACGGCGCGGTTTGACATGGGTATTCGGCAAACGCTCAAGACTTGCTTTTTTATGGCTAATCGGCATTTGCTGACTTCTATTACTTGTATGCTAATTCTTGCCGCGCTTCTTGTGGCTATTCCGTTTTTTCCGCCGATTGCATTTGTCGCGCCTGGAATTTACGCAATGTTATCGTCGTATATGCTGATGCGTATTTTCAAACGCTATCGCCCAGAAATGGATAAAGACCCCGTTTTGGAATTGCAGGAATTAGAAAAAAAACGCGCCGAAGAAAAACGCCGCGCAGAGCTTGGATTACCCTTTACACCGCAAGAAAATCCCCTTATAATTGGAAAAAACTCCGAGGAGGAAACAAACATGGGGCTTTCAGTTTACACATTAGCAAACAAGAACGGAATGGAAATGACAGTAACAAACTTGGGTTGCGCAATTATAACCTTAACTGTGCCAACCAAAGACGGCAACAAAAAAGACGTAGTGCTAGGCTTGGACAAGCCAGAGGATTACAATAAACCGCATCCATTTTTCGGGGTGGCGGTAGGACGTTTTGCTAATAGAATCGGCGGCGGGAAATTCTCGTTAGGTGGCAAAGAGTATCAGCTAGAGAAAAACGACGGTGGCACGCATCATTTGCACGGAGGTAGCGACGGTTTTGACAAAAAAGTTTGGGACGTAGAATCTTCTTCCAACGAAAAAATCGTATTCACGCTAAACAGCCCCGACGGCGATAGCGGCTATACCGGCGATTTAACTGCCCGCATAACCTACACATTAACCGACGCAAATGTACTACGCATGGACTACGAAGCAACCACCGAAACAGAAACAATCTGCAATCTTACGAATCACAGCTACTTTAATCTTTGCGGCCATGACGCAAAAGATATTTTCGGACACGAAATGCAAATTTTCTCCGATAAAATTACCGAAGTTGACACAGGGTTAATCCCAACAGGCGGTTTTGTGGATATTGCAGGAACACCATTTGATTTCCGCACCCCCAAAACTATTGGGCAAGACCTTCAAGCCGCAGGCGACGTAAACAAAACAGGCGGCTACGACCACAACTACGTTCTACGCGGCGAAGGAAAAGCCGCAACAGTATACTCACCAAGCACAGGAATCCGCATGACAGTTTCCACCAACAGCCCTGGTATGCAATTCTATTCCGCAAACTTTGTTGATGGTACAGTTACAGGCAAGGGCGTAACTTATCAAAGATACAGCGGTTTTTGCCTAGAAACACAACTTTTCCCAGACAGCATAAACAAGCCAGATTTCCCTTCATGCGTTGTGAAAAAAGGCACACCACAGAAATTCTACACAGAGTTCGCTTTTGAATGGTAGGCGGGCGGCACAGGCGGCATAGCCGCTTTTCGTCGATGAGAGACACAGTCTCATTTCGCCGATGACATGTAGTGGTTGTCTACGTAACGTCTCGAAGCCAGAAGGTGTTTATGTATTTGGAAATTCTCAATAGTTTTGCGAAAAAACATAACATAATTGTAGGGGCTTGCCACTCTGCGCCGTTGGACACGGCGCGGTTGTTGGCAAGCCCTTTTGTTCCGTTTGTTAGTGGGGATATTTCCAAACGCACAGACCCACAGGTTAGCTTGCGCGATGTGCGTAGCATTATAGTTATTGGTGTGGGGTACGGGAATCCCACGCACGAAACAATTACAAATGCAGACAATGACGGCAATAGCGAAGTCTCCCCACTAGCACAATTATCGTCCCTTGGTGTGAACGAGGATTACCATATTCGCGTGAAAGGGCTGTTGCGCGAGTTAGTAAACGAGTTGAAAGCGCAAGGCGATTTCAAGCACAGAATATTAGTTGACAGCCCAGCCCTAGACGAACGCGCTTTAGCATATAGGGCGGGGTTAGGTTTTTTCGGACGGAATGGGCTTATTATTTCACGGGAATTTGGTTCGCGGTTTAATATCGGTTGTCTGCTTACTGATATTTTTTCCATCTCTTCTACCCAGCCCGTTCTGGTAGACGATAATCTTTCCTGTCCACCAAATTGCAGTTTATGTATCAACGCCTGCCCAGCAAATGCAATTGGTGGCGATGTTTTGGAAGCTTCGCAGTGTATTTCATACCTCACGCAAAAAGAGGAGCTTTCCCCCGCAGAAGAAATTTTTATCGGACAACAACGGCAATTGTACGGCTGTGACATTTGCCAAGATGTATGTCCATTTAACGCGCATATGCCAAAATACTCAACCCTAATAAATCCGCAAAAATGGCTTTCCATGAGCGACGAAGATTTTTGCCGCGAATACAAACACACAGCAATGTTATGGCGCGGCGCAGACATTTTAAGAAGAAACGCCCGCGCCATTTGCGACATAGGATGTAATCTGTGTAGGGATAAATCTTAATATATGTACGGGAGTGGATAGTCGTGTCGGCAGAATGGCTGTAAGCGTCAAATAGAGGCGCGTCTGTACAGAGGCCGACGAGAAGCGTATACTCTATCAGGATTAATAAATAGCTGTACCATATTCGACAATACAACCGATTATGGAGCGTATCAAAATGAAC
>WQVV01000028.1 GCA_009785665.1 Defluviitaleaceae bacterium | reverse complement strand
TTAAACATTTTCAAGTGCCATTTTAGCCCCAGTTTGGGGTGAAATTCATCAAAATCCAAGTAACCTTTACCGCTGAAAGCGGCGTAAATTCAGGCTTATACATTTAAGTGAGTGCGAATGGGGCGCGCCCCTTGACCTGCTTTTTTTGGGGTTTGACTGACTTGAGACATGAGTGCTGAACAGCGCGTGATGCTATAGGGGAATGTTTATAATAATAGAAAACGCGCCTTTTTGGGGATTTGCCGGAGTCTGCCCCCTTTGAGGCGCGTTTTTTTATTTTAAAGCGCGAGATTGGAAGGAGCGAACGCGCTGAATTTTTTAATTGCCTTTGAAGTTGCAACTGGCTTCGTGGCGTATGCGTGGCTTGCTAATCCAATGCAAAGTCGTTCGCACTGGTTGCCGCAATGTGGATTTTACGAAAATGTTCGACTTCATTTTTATCGCCCCTCGTCGCAGAAAAGATGTTTCTGTATATGTAGAATGTAATTGATTCTACATTCGCAAAACTTATTTGTCAACACAAATATAAATGTGATACTATAAAAAAACTATCCGAAATAAGCAAGGAATGTAAAGAAAGCTATTCGCCATTCACTTATACTTGCATAGCGATTTCAAATCAGAAACGCATATAGAAGAGAGGAGGGGTTGCGTGGATTGGCTTAGAGGAATGAATGATGTCGTTGAGTTTATCGAGAACAACTTGTCGCAACACATATCGCATGAATCGCTATCGCGGATTGTTGGTTGCTCTGCATATGAGTTTTCTCGAATATTTTCATTTATGGCAGGAGTGTCTATTTCGGAGTACATTCGCCGCCGCAGATTATCGCAAGCTGTTTTTGACATTCAAAACAGCAATGATAAAATTATTAACATTGCTTTGAAATACTGCTATGAGTCACCAACAACATTTACAAGGGCGTTCAAGGAACTGCATGGAACAACGCCTTTGTCTGCCCGAAAAACGGGGGTAGTTCTTAAAACCTATCCACCAATCTCCTTCATACTCACAATAAAAGGAGTGGATGAGATGAATTTCAGAATCGAAAAGTACGACAGCTTTCAAATTATGGGGCTGGCTGGTGACGAGCCAAGTTTGTTAGACACGGGAAGTTGGGGTGATGACCCGTTACCGTCTTTGTGGCGTAAATTCATGAATGAGTACAATTCGCGTCTACAGTACACAGCACCTTTCTGGCAAGTTGGCGCGTATGATTACAACAATAATGGCGCAACCACGAAAACGATTATTGGGGCAGAATGCAAAGGAAAGCCACTTGACGGTATGGATATTAAAACAATTCCCGCCGCAACATGGGCAGTTTTTACCATCACTTCGCCCACGGGCGCGCCCCATGTACCCGAAGCATGGACACGAGTTATAACCGAGTGGTTGCCCTCCAGCCAGTACAAGCGAGATGAAGCAGTGCCAAGCATGGAAGTTTTCCCCGATGGTGACGCATCTTCAACTGATTACAAATGGGAAATTTGGTTTCCTGTTGTGAAAAAGTAAGCGACACAGTCGCGTTTCGCACCCGCTCTATTTACAACAAAGCCCTGCCATTTGGCAGGGCTTTGTATATTTAATTTCCATCTTCGCTGTATTTCCTAGAACTAAGCGTGCGCTGATACCCAAATAGGGTCAACCCATTGGCTTTAATTTCTGCTTGCAACTCGTCAATTTTATCTTTGCACGTTTCATTTTCCAATTTATTTTCGAGCGTTTTAATTTCATGTTCAAGGCTTGATACGATTTTTTTTATTTTTTCCATGTCTGGCGGTACAATCATGATGCATCATTCTCCTTCAACTCATAACCATCAAAATTTCTCTGATGATTTTGCACGCTACCATTGTAGAAATTCCGCTTTGGTCGTAATGAGGGGCTAGTTCTACTACGTCGCAGCCTACTATGTTTAGGTCTTTCATTAGTAAAACTGCGTGGTGAAGTTCTTTGAAGGTTACGCCGCCCGCTTCGGGAGTACCTGTGCCAGCGAAAATTGAGGGGTCTAAAATGTCTAGGTCTAGGGAGAAATAGACTGGTTTGCCTTCCAATGCGCGTATGAAGTTTTCCATTCTGTTTAGGTTGAATTTGCTCATTATTGTGTGTTCTTCGGCGAATTTAAATTCGCGGGAATCGCCAGAGCGTATGCCGCCTTGGTAGATTCGTTTGTCGCCGAGAATTTCCCATGCCCTGCGCATTACTGTTGCGTGGGAAAGCCGTTCGCCTAGATAGTCGTCACGTAAATCGGCGTGTGCGTCGAAATGAAGTATGTGCAGCTCGGGGTATTTTTTCGCAACTGGCGAAAGCGCGCCTAGTGTTACTAGATGTTCGCCACCAATCATGAATGGCTTTTTGCCGCTTTCAAGGATTTCCGTGGTTTGTTGTCCAATCGTGTCCAGCGTGCGTTGGGTGTTGCCAAAAGGTAATTCTAAATCCCCTGCGTCCATGATTTTAAGGTCGAATAAATCTTTTTTCTGATAGGGGCTGTAACTTTCTATTCCGAAGGAATTTTGCCGAATAGCCCCACCAGCAAACCTTGCCCCTGGCCTAAACGACGTAGTGCTATCAAACGGCGCGGAAAACATTACAATTTCCGCCTCATCAAAAGGACATTCGCAACCCATAAAAGTGTCTGTTTTACTCAACATCTTCGACATCGCTCAAAAGCTCCTCTACATAAGTTGGCAGATAAAACGCACCTTTGTGAAGATTGGTATTGTAATATCGCGTACCGATATTAAGTGCGTTCCACCTAGTCGCATCAAGATTTTTTGTTGGGTGCAAGCCCTTGGACGCAAAACCAAAAAGCCAATGCCCCGAAGGATAAGTTGGGATATGTGCCTGATAAACGCGGCTAGTGTCAAACGACTGCACCACGCGTTTATGTGTGCGCTTAACCATTGCCGCATCCTTGGTATAAAACGGGCTTTCGTGCTGGTTTATAAGAATGCCGTTGGGCTTTAACGCCTTGAAACAATTCCCGTAAAATTCCTTGGAAAAAAGACCCTCGCCGGGCCCGAAGGGGTCTGTTGAATCTACTATTATGATGTCGTATTCGTTGTCCTTGCTTCGTACAAATTTTAGTCCGTCTTCGTAGAAAATTTGTACGCGGCTGTCGTTGAAGCCGACGGCGGTTTTTGGCAAAAACTCCTTGCATACGCGAACTACTTCGCTGTCGATTTCCGCAACGTCGATTTTTTCAATTTGGCTGTATTTTGCTAGTTCGCGCATTACGCCGCCGTCGCCCGCGCCCACCACAAGAATGTTTTTCGCCATAGGGTGAACCGCCATTGCTACATGGGTAATCATTTCGTGGTAGATAAATTCGTCTTTCTCGCTTAACATCATGAACCCGTCAAGTGTCAAAAATCGCCCAAACTCGTAGGATTCAAAAATTTCTATTCGCTGATACTGGCTTTGCACACAACAAAGTTGTTTGTCTACCTTTATAGAAAATTTCACGTTTTCTGTGTGCATTTCGCTGAACCATAGTTCCATCTACTCACTCCAGTACGTTAATATTTTCGATGCTCATGTCTTCTGGGCCGATTAGTGAACAGCCTTTTTCCTTTGCGTAGGAAATGTAATTCACAATGTCGGCGGTGATTTCCTCGCCAGGGGCAATTATAGGAATCCCTGGCGGATAACACATTACAAACTCTGCGCAAATCCTGCCCACGCTTTGCGCAAGCGGAAGCATTTTTTTCGGATTGTAAAATGCCTCTTGTGGCGCGGCGCGAACAATTGGCGCGATATATTCCTGTTTCATAATGTTTAATTCAGTGCGGGCGAATCGCCGTTTTACCTCTGCTAACGCGCTAATTAGCATCTCGATATTTTTGTGGTTATCCCCAATGGAAACGTATGCCAAAATATTTCCAATATCGCCGAACTCAATTTGAATATCGTACTCGTCACGCAGAATATCGTGGACTTCTATTCCTGCAAGCCCTGTGCCTAGTGTGTTTATCGCAAGCTTTGTTTTGTCGAAATCGAAAACTGCGTCGCCGTCAATTAGTTCCTCTGAGAATGCGTAAAAGCCATCTATTTTGCTTATTTCTTCGCGTGCATACGCTGTAAGTTTTAGTACGTCCGAAAAAATCTTCTTGCCATTAAGCGCGAGATGACTACGCGAAATATCAAGGCTAGACAGCAAAATATAAGACGCGCTAGTAGTTTGCGTCAGATTAATAATTTGCCGCATGTAATTTGCATTAACGTCCTTCCCGCACAACAAAAAAGAACTCTGCGTAAGCGACCCGCCCGATTTATGCATACTAACAGCCGCCATATCCGCCCCAGCAGAAATAGCCGCACTAGGCAAATTTCCAGAATCGGCAAAATAAAAATGCGTACCATGCGCTTCGTCTGCAAGCACTTTCATGCCGTGCTTATGCGCCAACTTTGCAATCCCCGCTATATCAGAGCAAATGCCGTAATACGTTGGGTTATTTATGAAAACTGCCTTTGCGTCTGGGTTTTCTAAAATAGCCCGCTCCACCGCCGCTACGGAGCTTCCCAGCGCGATACCTAGTTTCTCGCTTGATGTACACTCAATATAAACGGGAATAGCCCCGCATAAAACCATAGCATTCAACACACTACGATGAACATTACGTTGCAAAATGATTTTATCGCCACGCTTGCATGTGTAGAAAATCATTGTTTGAACCGCGCCAGTTGTTCCGCTTACCATAAAAAATGCATGTGACGCCCCAAATGCCGCCGCCGCAAGTTCTTCCCCTTCCCGTATTACAGAAACAGGGTGCGACAAACTATCTAGTGGCTTCATTGCATTCACATCTATAGATAGGCATTTCTTGCCCAGAAATTCACGCAAATTACTGCTTCCCTTACCCCGCTTATGCCCTGGCACATCGAAGGGAATTATACGGTTGTTTTCCAATTCTTCGAGTGCATCACGGATTGGGGTTTTGTTTTGATTCAACGCGCCGCCTCCTAAAAAATATTTTTACCGCTGAAAATCTCAATCATTTCCTGCCGCAAACTGTGAGTTATGGTTAGTCGTGACATTGGCGGGACTTCGTATGCGTCTGTATTAAACAGATAGTTTTGCAGGTTGATTTCGTTGATTAACATTTTCGTGTGGAATATGTTGGACTGATAAACATTCACATCTACTGCGTCGTAGCGTTGCAAAACCTTGTCATCAATGAAATCTTGAATAGACGTGATTTCATGGTCTATGAAAAGTTTTTCCCCGCTTTCGTCCCGCGTGAACCCACGAACGCGGTAGTCCATTGTTATGATGTCCGAATCGAAACTTCCTATTAAATAATCCAAAGTTTGTAGCGGCGTAATTTGCCCACATGTGGCTATATCTATATCAACCCGAAATGTTGCAATGCTAGTATCGGGGTGAAATTCGGGGTACGTGTGTACGGTGACATGACTTTTGTCCAAATGCGCAACAATTGTATCGTTGTGAATCTCACTGGCGGGGTTGCGCGTTTTATCCGCAATCAAAATGGTTACGCTTGCGCCTTGCGGGTCGTAGTCCTGCTTGGCTATGTTTAACACCGTCGCACCTATCATATCCGTTACATTTTGCAAAATCCCAGTCAGCCGGTCAGAATTATACTGCTCGTCAATGTACGCTAGATAATCCTGTTGCTCTCGCGCCGATTTCGCATAACATACATCGTAAATATTAAAACTCAACGATTTTGTCAAATTATTAAACCCATATAATTTCATTTTCGATTCCAGTGCTTTTATTTTGTCGCCCATTGGTATCGCCTCCCTCTTTACTCTATGGCAAAAGATAGCATTAACTAATTTTTATGTCAATTAATACTTTTTCCGCCAAAACAGTGCCATATTCGCCCTACGAAGATAGTGCAAACTTGCAGGGTTGTTGCGAGGCGGATATGGCACTGTTTTATAGGAAAAAGTATAACATTTATTTGGACATATATTGCCGAACCACTTTAAGAGTGTTTACGTCAACTTCAATGCCCCAACCCCAAAAATCTACCGCACGAAACACGCTGTCAGAAAGTTTAATCAACAATCCCCAATGCCTATCTTGTGCGTTGCCTAACTCATACGACGCGACCACTTCTTTGATATTCCACACAATTTCGCATTCCGAATTGATACCGTAAATATTATCACTTGGCTGGTCGGGCATGTTTATTCCCCAAACTTGACCATCTTTGTAAATGTAGTTTGAAAGTTCAACAACCCACACATTCGGAAAAACAAAAACCTTATGAATTTCATCATTGAAAGAAATTTTATTATCCGCAATAATGAAAGTTTTTTTGTCCGTGCTTATTTCATACATACACAGCCACTCCTTTTCTATACTTGTTCCATGTCATATGTTGACATAAAAAGAAGCTGTTGCCAACTGATTTTTCACAGTTTGCAACAGCTTTTTAGGATTCCCATTACAGAAATGATACGTCTTTTATTGTTTAAGCTTATAAAAATCTACGAGTTGGGTTAAAATTTTTGCTTGGTTGTTGAATTTCCCTGCTACTGCGGCGCAATCTTCGCTGGCTGATACGTTTCTTTTTACTACGTCGGAGATTGCGTTTATGCCTGTTACTACGTTGGATATGCCGTCGGCTTGTTCTTGGGATATTTGTGCTATTTGGGAGATTAGTTCGGAAACGGTGTCTACGCCGTTTACTATTAGGTTTAATGACGCGGCGGTGCTTTGAACCGCGCCTGTGCCTTGGTCAACTTTGGCGGTGGAATCGGTTATTAAGCCTGTTGTTTCTCTTGCGGCGGTTTGGCTTCTTGCGGCTAGATTGCGAACTTCTTCGGCTACTACGGCGAATCCTGCGCCGTGGATTCCTGCTCTTGCGGCTTCTACTGCGGCGTTTAGTGCCAGTAGATTTGTTTGGAAAGCTATGTCTTCAATTACTTTGATTACTTTTGAGATGTTCACGTTTGACGCTTTGATTGCCTGCATGGACAGCAGCATGGATTCCATTTCCTTGTTGCCATTTTTTGCGTGTTCGTTGGATTTTTGCGAAAGCCCATCTGCGTCTTGTGCGCGTTCGGTGTTGTACTTGGTTTTGTCGGCTATTGTGGCTATTGCGGCATATAGGCTGTCTATTGTGTCCGATTGGCTTGATGTTCCTATTGCTAATTCTTCGGCGTTGGTGCTTAGTTTTTCAGAACCTGTTAGAACTTCGTTGGCGGCTACTGCAATTGAGTTCATAGAATTGTTTAACGAGGACAAAATTGTACGCAATGCCTGTTCGATAGGGGAGTAACTGCCGATGTAGCTATTTCTTAGTTCGGCGGTTAAATCGCCTTTGGCTATGGCGTTTAGGACGTATGCGATTTCGTTTACTAGGGATTGAGTTATGCGGTTGGTGTCGTTGCAGGCATCTTTTACTACACTGAATCTTCCTTTGAAATCTCCGCTTAGTGGCGAGAACTCGCCTTTTGACATGTCTACTACTTGATGCTCTATTCGGGCTAGGGGTTCTTCTACGGCTCGCAGAAGCGCGTTTAAGCCTTCGATTAATTTAGCCCATTCGCCGCGTTGTTTTCCTATGTCAGCTGGTACGTCAAAGCTTCCGTTTGTGGCGTTTTTGGTTAGTTTTTCGATTTCTGTTGTTACATGTATAAAGCTTTCTCGTAGGTCGTTTATGGCGTGGTTTGCCCATTGCCATTTTTGTGGGTATGTTGATACATTGGCTTCAAAGTCGCCTTCGCCATAACTTTTTACTGTGTTTACTATTTCCTCGAAATTTTTCACGTACATATCAGTCATCATGTTTACGCTTCGCACAAGTTGCTGATGACCGCCTTTGAATTTTGATTCGTCAAGACGTATTTCGTAATCGCCCGAGATATGGGAGTTTGCCATAGTTTTTACATCTGTCAGAAGCACGCTGAAGGTGTTTATCATTTCGGCAAAATAATGATATAACACGCCTATTTCATCCTTTGTGTCGGCATCTTCGTCGCGTGACTTGAAAAATGTTGCGCCACTAGAGAAGGTATGGTCGGCCTCGACAATGCGCTTTAAAGTATAACTTAATGTGCGGGAAATTCTCCAACGGATAATAAACCCAAATATAAGCGAAAAGAAAAGCCCAAAACCGCCAATATACACAAGATACAAATTTGAAGCCGCAACAACATGGCTTACATTAAAGTCAACGCCCACCAGCGCAATAACCTCGCCAGCCTCCGTAATAACAGGCGCGAAGCCACTGATTAAGTTGTAATTCCCCACGCTGTAAATTGTTGTTGTTGTAAAAACACCGCGAGTTAAGGCATCATGCGCTTCTGCACCAAACATATGTCTTTCAATTTCTCTAAACTCTCTTGCGGCTTCTGGGTCGGAATCGGGTCTTACGGCGTAGGTGAAAAACCAAAACGCTCCGTCATACGGCACAATTATATAGAAGGCAAATACTTCTGGGAGTTCTGTTAAAATGCTGTTCATTTGCCGTTCCAATGTGTGGTGATACTGGTTTCTGTGACCTACGTTAATAGACGCAATAAGTCTATCGTCGATAGTGGTAGCAAAAGACGTTGCAATGTTCCCCGCTAAGGAGGCATACGCATTTATTGTAGAGTTACGATAAAAAAAGTACCCGATTCCAGTAATGAAAACGGCCGAAAGGATTGAAAGCAAAATAACAACTTGGGTAATTCTCCACGCAACCGAGCGTCTTTTGTACTTGCTTTTCTTATACATAAATATCGCCTCCCTTATGGTAAATATACAGAAGTTTTACAAAAATTGAAAGTCTTTTGTGCAAAATCACTCAAGTTTTTTTGTGCTTAATCCGATACAGTTATTGAAACAGACAAATACAGCGATTTCGTTTGAAACGCATATACAAGGAGGATATTAAATGAACATAAATCAAGTATTGCCACCAGCACAAGGGTTTGTTGCGCCACAACAAAGCGCGAAACCTTTGACAATAGAAGTATCGTTAGAAGATGTTATACAAAATCGCCAAAATTTAATGTTATCGCAGGACGCGATTAATTTGCATGAGTTAAGCCAAACTTACCCCGAAATGTTCGCAGGGCCAAGCGTTAATTTACCAGGGAGTACATTACATCAAGTTAATCAGCTCATGTTATTGCACCGCACAATGCGAACTGCATATATGGAATCATCAGAGCAGAGTTCAAACCCTCTTCAACAAACCCGCCGCTTTGAACTTAATGAACTTGCAGCCGCGTATAATCATGTTATGCAAACCACGAATGCAGGGAACCGTCATTTAGATGATGCTTTCCGAAATCTTGCCCGCTATATGCTTGTAACGCCTGCAACGCATCAAGCAAGGAATGATTGGTGGAGTACTGCTGACGCAGATGGTTTGAACAGAAATCAAAATCCCGAACTCACCCACGAACAACGTGCAAGCCAAAATTCCTTTGTTGCCGACGCTATCGCAGAAGCCGAAAGACAAGCGACTTTATTTTCCAATGTGTTTTTAAGCAACCACAGGGAGTTCGGCATACAAGCCTTTAGTATGGCAATGGAAGCAATATCAAGATGAAAGGATAATACACAGTGAAAAAAGAAGTTATCGTAATTGATGAAAACAAGTGCAACGGTTGTGGTGCATGTGCTTCTGCCTGCCATATGGGCGCAATAGGAATGGTAGACGGCAAAGCAAGATTACTGCGTGAAGATTATTGCGACGGACTGGGGCGTTGTTTACCAGTATGCCCCACAGGAGCAATTAGCTTTAAAGAACAAGAAGAAAAACCAAAGGCTACAGATATTCCTCTTAATCAATGGCCAGTGCAAATTAAACTTGTGCCAGTAAATGCTCCTTATTTCGATAATGCAAATCTGCTTGTTGCTGCTGATTGTGCCGCTTATGCATATGGTCGCTTTCATGACGATTTTATGCGTAATCGAATAACAATTATAGGATGCCCAAAGTTGGACGAGGGTGATTATTCTGAAAAGCTAACAGCCATTCTAACCCAAAACAACATAAAATCCGTAGCAATCGCAAGGATAGAAGTTCCATGCTGTAGTGGAATAGAAAACGCAGCAAAAACAGCACTTAAAAACTGTGATAAATTAATACCGTGGCAAGTAATAACCATCTCTACAGACGGCAAAATTTTGGAGAATTGAAAAACATAGTCATTACAATTGATAACGGAAGAAATTTCCGTTATACTACATATGTTATTGGTCGCATACTTTATCTTAGAGAAATGAAAGCACCGCACATGAGGCGGCGCAACCGTAGAGAGGATTTGGATTCCTGTGAGTCCGTTTGCATTGAATATAGCATCTACAATTGGGTTGGGTATCCTGTTTTTGTGCGGAATTTATTTCAGCGCGGCAGAGATGGCCTTTTCGTCGTTAAGCAGGGCGAGGATTAGTAATTTGGCGGAAGGCGGCGGAAAGCGCGGCCGACGTGCGCAATTGGTGATGTCACTGTACGAAAGATTTGACGAAGTAATTTCTACATTGCTAATTTGCAACAACTTTGTTGCAATTTCGGCGGCAACGGTATCGGCGGCACTGTTTGTTCGGCTGATTCCAGAGTTTGGATATGTAATTTCAACATTTGTTGTGGCGGCGGTTGTGATTGTGTTCACAGATATTCTGCCAAAAAGCACAACCAAGGAGCAACCCGAAAAGGTAGCATTGTTTTGCGCACCTGTGTTGCGGGTCTTGATGACAATATTCTGGCCCGTGAACAAGGGAATTATAAAGCTGAAAAACCAGTTCAGCGCGTCAATTGCGTCCAAGGACGAGGAATCCGAACCCGACCAAACCGCACAAGTTCTACTAGAACAGGAATTAACCTTCATGGTAGAGGAAGCCGAAAAAATAGGCACACTCAACGAGGACGATTCCGCTCTAATAACAAACGCAATCGCGTTTAATGATGTTTCCGCGTGGGATATTATCACGCCGCGTGTGAAAATCGTAAGTATTCCTATCGGTTCAACCGTGGAAGAAATTGCCGAGATGTTCCTAGATTGCGGTTATTCCAGAATGCCCGTAGTAGAAGATTCAATCGACACAATTTGCGGAATAGTTCATCTGCGCGACTTTTTAAAATGTATGGCAACCAGCAACAGCGAAAACCCCGTAACCCTAGCCGACATAATAACCCCAGCCGTATACACAGTAACAAGCGCGCCAGTAACAGACGTTCTAACCTTGCTGAAAAAAGAAAAAAGCCACATGGCCATAGTCGCCGACGAATACGGCGGCACAGAAGGCCTAGTGACAATGGAAGATATTTTGGAACAGCTAGTAGGCGACATATGGGACGAAAACGACGAAATTATAGAAGAGTTCCTTCCTCTAGGAGAAAATAAACATAAAATCCTAGGCAACGCCCCCGTTGATAAAATGTTCGAGTACTTTAACATGACCGCAGAATCCGAATCCAACACAGTATGCGGCTGGATTATGGATATGCTAAGAAGAATCCCCGAAGAAGGCGATAACTTCACCTTTGAAAACCTAGCAGTTACTGTTACAAAAACCGACGGTCGCCGCGCCGAAGAATGCGAAATAGAAGTAACAACAGATGACGACACTTCCCTAGAAGCAACAGAAGTGATGGTCGCAGCAACACAGGAAGACAATGCGTAAGTTGTGTGCTGTGAAGGGTGATAATAATTCTTATTTTTTATAGCGTTTCAAAAACTGCTTCGATATGTTTTCTGCATTTATGCGCCAATCTAATGCGCCATCAACACGAATAACAGGACAAGTGAGGCGATTCGCCCATGCTTCTTGTGAAGCTAATGAACGTCCTGCCATACCGCCATTTTCATATGTTGCAATATAATCAATAAATTTTCGATGTTGCACATATAAATCCCCGCCTAACTTGATGCGCTCACCGTTGCGATTAAACTCTCGATTCTCCAATCGCTCGATTCGCATATTTGTCGGAGTTCTCAAAAAAGCAGCCATAGATAACATGGAATCGAATGCCCCGTCCCATTCGCGTATACATCCCGAAAGGACAAAATCATTTCTTAATAAAGGACGCAACAACGATACCCGTTCATCTAGCTGACGTTCCTTCATCTCAAATGGCGGGTTGTTAATTTCAAAAAAATAATCATCTGTATCAAAATGCTCGAAATTTAATAATCGTGCCAGTTCACGTCCCGTCGTTGTGCAACCAGACCCCGAAGCCCCGAACACAATGATTCCATGCGGCTTATCCATTTTATTATCCTCCAGCACGCCCTACTGCTCCCACGGTGCGTCGTTGGGGTGGATTATTCTTGATATTAGCAAGGTCAAATTGCGGGGGTGGGCTAGGTCTACTGTCTCGCCTGTTCCCCAGATTTTTAGTACTGGACGGGTTGCGGCTTCGTTGTCTATTACTATTCCTATTCTGCCGTCTGATAGTTCTATTGCTGTGCTTATGGGGTATAGTTCTAGGCGGTCGGTGAACGCCTTTACTACATCGTAGTCGAAGGATATTCCTACTTCGGCGCATACTACTTCGTAGGCTAGGGCGGGAGTCATTGGGTTGCGATAGGTTCGGAAAGAGGTTACGGCATCATAAACGTCGGCTACTGTTATTATGCGGCTGAATAGGGGGATTTTGTCGCCCTTTAAGCCTTTGGGGTAGCCTGTTCCGTTATATTTTTCATGGTGAAACATTATGCCACTCCATAGTTCTGTGTCGCCTATTGCTTTTGCTTTTAGGATTGCGGCACCGTTTGTGGGGTGCATTTTCATTGTTTCAAATTCGGATACGGTTAATGCGCTGGGTTTGTTTATTATTTCCACTGGGATTATTTGTTTGCCTATGTCGTGAAGCATTGCGCATCGGCTTAGTTTTATTAGGTCGCTGTGTAATAGACCTAGGGTTTGCCCCGTGGCCACGGCAAGCATCGCTACTGATAACGAGTGGTGATACGTGTATTCGTCATAACTTTTAAGGTCGTGTATATGAATTAGACCTGTTGGGTCGTGGGTGACGGCTTCAACCACTTGTTCCAACACAGTCTCGAAGCCACTTAGGGCGTGGTATGCTGTGGTTCTGTTTGCAGAGTCCCCAGGGTCTGTGAACAACGTAAATAACTGCTGAATGCTTTCAGTAGCTTCTTTGCGCAGATTGTCGCCGATTATTGATTTTACTGGCGGCGCGTCTGTATGCACATTGAATACTGGTTTCAGCGGCTCGGGTGGTAATATTATCTCTGGTTCTGGTTCTGGCTCGGGGGGCGGTGGTGGTGGTGGTTCTGGTTCTGGATTTGGCATTGCCTGTAGAGTTGGTATAAAAACTACGGGCTTTTTTAAATCATCGGGTGTAGGTGGAGACATGGAAAGAACTTCCACAAATTCAACATGATACTCTTGCAAATGTGTGAAAACGCGTGCGTCTATTCGCGTGCCTTCGTGGGCAACCAAGTACTTTTGCCCAGAATCATCAGTTCCGTACACTGTTTCCGCGATAATCATTCCCGCTTTTACATTCCCCAGATATAGCTTGCGCCGATACTGCAACGCTAACACCTCCAAACAGTCGGATATATTCTAACAGAAATCTTGCATTTTGGATATGCGTATGATAGCTTTTACAAAAAGTTAAAACAGAACAGTATGAGAGGAGATTTTACCATGATTAAAAATTTAGAACCAAAATCAGTTTTTAAGCATTTTGAAGCAATTAGCAAAATCCCCAGAGGGTCGGGCGACGAAAAGGCTGTTAGCGATTTCATTGTGCAATTTGCAAAAAAGTTGAACCTGCCTTTCGAGCAGGACGACTGGAATAATTTAATAATTGCAAAACCCGCTTCGGCTGGATATGAAAGTCACGCGCCTGTGATTCTGCAAGCCCATTTGGATATGGTTTGCGAAAAAAACTCTGATACGCAACACGATTTTTCCACCGACCCGCTAGATTTATACGTAGAAGACGATTTTGTAAAGGCTTGCGGAACAACCTTGGGCGCGGATAATGGCATAGGTGTAGCAATGTGCATGGCGTTGCTTGAAGAAAAAGGCGGCAAGCATCCGCCGTTGGAAATTGTTCTAACCACCGACGAAGAAACAGGCATGGGCGGCGCGGAAAATTTAAACACAGGTTTGTTAATGGGCAAGCGTCTGATTAACTTGGACAGTAGCGACGATACTACTTTTATAATGGGTTGCGCCGCAGGTGTCACCACGGAGTTTACGATTCCTGCGCAATGGGTAAACTCAACTACAGATTCTACCATATGCGAGATTACAGTAAAAGGATTAAAAGGCGGGCATTCGGGCGTTGATATTGAGAAAGAACGCGGTAACGCAATAAGAATTTTAGCGCATTTGCTGGACGCGTTGGATAAGCAAATTGGTGTGCGACTGGCAAAGATTTCGGGCGGCATGAAGGTTAATGCTATTCCGCGTGAAGCTACTGCGACGGTAATTTTCCCCACAACCGCGACGCTTTCCGAAAAAGCCGCCGCCGCGCTGGAGTCGTGCAAAAAAGATTTAGCAGAATATTACCGCGCAAGCGACGCAGACATGAAAATTAACTGGGCGTTTTCTACGGGGCAAATTCCGTACATGGTAACCGATACTACTCAGAAGGTTATTGCGTCGTTATTGCTAATCCCAACGGGCGTTACCGCTATGAGCCGCGAAATTGATGGGCTTGTGAACGCATCAAATAATATCGGCGTGGTGGAAACAAACGAAGAAGCTGTTAAAATTTCCACAATGCCCAGAGGAATGGCTGATTACTTCGTGCGCGCTATGGAAACGCAAATTTCTACGCTCGCGGGGCTTATTGACGCGAATGTTAATTTTATTCAAAGAAGCCCGTCTTGGCCTTATAATCCCCATTCTGCGTTGCTTAAAACCGCGCAGGAAGTTTATCCAAATGTTTTCGAGAAAGAAGCGGAGGTCACGGCGGTTCATGCTGGGTTGGAATGTGGGTTGTTCTCTTCAAAAATCCGTGGGTTGGATATGATTTCGTTTGGGCCTAACTTGTACGATTACCACACACCCGACGAAAAAGCTTCTATTTCTTCTATCGGCAAGGCTTGGGAATTTTTGTTGGCATTATTGGAGGTGCTTTAATGAATCGCTTGCGTTACGTTGGTTACGCTACAATTGCTGCGTTTTTGTTGATGTTTATTGTCGCGTGTACTTCGGAATCGGAAGAAGTCATACCCCTTTCTTATGTTTATTCCGAAGCGGGGGAAATTGTCCCACCTATGGCGTACACGCCTGTGAATAACGAAAACAATGAAGTTATTTACAGCGTTCCAGCGGAGGAAACATATTATCCAGAAGACGAGTACGTTCTCGCTACCGCTTCGCCAGAAGACGAAGCCTTTGAATACTGGCTTTCGCAAATGACTATCGAACAACGTATCGGGCAAATATTCATGTTGCGTCTGCCTTGGCAGACAACTTATGTAAACACACGCGTGGAAAATTTATTTGCGTCAGTTCCAGCGGGTGGGGCTATTCTTTTTAGCGATAATGTGACTTCTGCGACGCAGGTTCGGACGTTGACTGCGGATATTCAAGCACTTTCGCCGCATTCGCCTATGCTTATCTCCATTGATGAGGAAGGCGGTCGCGTTTCTCGTGCTGGGCGGCTTTTTGCGGAGGGCATTACGCCTGCCGCTTATGATATTGGACGGCGTTCAACCTCCGAAGCTTACGATATTGGCAAAACCATTGGTGAGGAGTTGGTTGGTCTTGGCTTGAATGTAAACTTCGCGCCTGTTGCCGATATTTGGAGCAATCCCGAAAATGCGGTAATAGGCAATAGGGCGTTCGGGCGAACGGCGGAAGTTGTTTCGCCAATGGTTGCCGCAACCGTCGAAGGGCTTCAAGATGGCGGTGTTATGGCAACTCTAAAGCATTTCCCAGGCCACGGCGACACTTACGAAGATAGCCATTTTCAATCGGCAGTGCATCACCACGGCTGGGAACGCTGGCTAGAAATGGAATCCCAACCTTTTATAAGCGGCATAAACGCAGGCGTAGGCGGTGTTATGATTGCTCATGTAGCTACTCCCGCAATAGGTGGACACAGCCCAGTATTAGACTGGATGCAACCATGGATTGATTCTGGCGGTCTGCCCGCAACCCTTTCCGATTTCTGGCTGCAAGAAGTCTTGCGCGGCCAACTAGGTTTTGAAGGACTAATAATAACCGACGCACTAGACATGCGTGCACTAACCGACCACTTCACATGCGGGCAAATTGCACTAGGCGCGTTCCTAGCAGGTGCGGATATTCTGCTAATCCCCCTAAACCCACAAGAAGCCTTCGACGCTATGCTTGACGGCTACCAAACAGGCGTATTCGACGAAGCCCGCTTGAATGAATCTCTACGACGGATTTTTGATGCTCACGCCACGCGGTATAGTACTTCTTGATAATCTCGCCATTGTACACAAAAACGCCCACTGCTCATACTTTTTCCATCTTAAACATTGGAAAAAGTAATCAGTAGGGCGTTTTTGTGTGTGCGATAAAAAGCACATAATGCTTTACTCAATAAATCCATTTTCAAGAAGTAGCCTATCCACATGAATAGGCGTATGGGGAATAATTGGTGTCTCGGGAACAAGAGTGCGTTCAAGTAAAAGTGTATATAGCGTAAAGAGAGTACGAGTTTGCACAAAATGCAATGTAAACTCACTTTCGTTCTGCCAGATGCTTACTGTCGTGTCGAGCGAGAAAACAAAGTATCAAAAATTCTATACATATCTCCGAATCATATCGTACTGGGTGACGGGTGCGTTTATTTTTAATTTTAGTTTTTGCTTTGGGTGCGGAGCGGTTATTACTGTTGCTCCGTTTTGGTCGTAAAGTTCGGTTATGGTTTGGGTGAAGTTTTCGCCTTGGGCTTTTAGGATTTCTATTTTGTCGCCTACTGCGAATTTATTGCGTTGTTCTATTTGGCAAAAACCTGTTGTTTCGTCGTAGCTTTCTATTGCGGCTAGGTAATCTTGAGCGGTTACTTGGTTTTCGCCTGCGTAGTCGTGGTCGGCGGCGGTCATTTTGTTATAGAAAAATCCTGTTGTGTAGCCGCGGCTTCCTACTTTTTGCAATTCGTTTTGGTAGTGGGAGCGTTTGCTTTTGTATAGTTCGGGGGATAAATAGTAATCGTCGATTGCTTCGCGATAGGCTTTTGTTACCGCGCCTACGTAGTATGATGTTTTCATGCGACCTTCTATTTTGAAACTGCTTACGCCCGCGCTTATTAAATCTGGAATGTGTTGCACCATACATAAATCCTTCGAGTTAAGAATATACGTGCCGCGTTCGCTTTCATGAACGGGGTACGTCTCGCCAGATTTTTCTTCCAGAAGGGAGTATTTGAATCTACATGGTTGGCTACATTCGCCGCGATTTGCGTCTCGCGAGTTTAGAAAATTGCTGATTAGGCATCGTCCCGAATATGCCATGCACATTGCACCATGCACAAACGCTTCTATTTCTACTGGTGACTTTTCGCGGATTTCCTTGATTTCACCCAGCGAAAGTTCCCGCGCTACCACTACGCGGCTTGCGCCTAGATTTCGCCAAAACTCCGCTGTGGCGTGGTTTGTAATGTTCGCTTGCGTTGAGATATGTATTTCCATTTTTGGCACGATTTCTCTAGCCAACGCAAAAACTCCGAGGTCGGAAATTAAAATCGCGTCTGCTTCGATTTTCTCAAGCCATTGGAAATATTCGTCCATTCCCGTGAAATCGCTGTTGTGCGCACTGATATTTGCCGCAACATACACCTTCTTCCCCAACGAATGCGCGTAAGATATTCCTTCTTCCATTTCGCTCGGCTCGAAATTCTTTGCTTTCGCTCGCATACTTAAAAATTTTCCGCCTATATACACCGCGTCTGCACCATATGCAAACGCCACTTTCAAACGCTCCAAGTCCCCCGCAGGGGAAAGTAATTCGGGTTTGTTCACAGTAACACCTCTATTTTGCACAGTTACAAAACCGCCGTAGGCGCGTCATACGCGTGATTCCCGCAATTTTGCTTGGAAAAATACACGCAATTTTCGCAATCCCCTTTCGGATTACGATGGTGATTTACCGTGTTAGCAGAAAACTGTGCTTTGTATTTCTTGCATCTTATCATGATTTTCCTTCCTTTCATATGTTTTATTTAGTATTCCCGTTTTCTTCTTGACATATTCCACGCGTGGTTCGACATAATCAGTTTTTGACGCGAGAATGTTTGAATGTTATAATCTTAGGAGTTGGATTAGGGCGCATGGGAGAAGCTCGAAAATCACCCGAATAAATGGGAATGTAGGGGGTTTGCCAAAATGAATTATACGCATTATGATTTAGGTGGGCTTGGAAAAGGCAGAACAGTTGAAGTTTTGCTAACAGGCAACGCCGCCAATGTGTATCTGATGGATCATGAAAACATGGTGAAGTATTCGCGAGGGCAGCCGTTTCAGGCACTTGGAGGGTTGATGACATTTTCGCCAATTCGCTTGCAAACGATAGCATCGGCACACTGGCATATTGTTGTAGACCTTCCTAAAGGCTATGGCACGGTTAAAACATCACATAGAATACTAAATTCTCAGCCGCCGAATATCAGTACGCGGTTGGCAACATTTAAACCAACAGAGGCGCAAAAAACCGCGATTGCCGCGCCAGATGCAGTTTTGGGGGGAACTCTTCCAGCACAAGCGGCGGCAATACAACCAACCGCGCCGTCAATTCCGTCGCCAATTCCTGCACCTCCTAAACCGTCCGAACAAGTTTCCTGCAAAAGTTGTGGGATTTTAACCATACGCGGAAAATTCTGCACAGAATGCGGCGCACCCATGGAAAAGGTATGCCCAAGCTGTTCGGCTGTAAACACGCTTACATGCAAATTCTGCTTTGAATGCGGATTTAAATTGTAAAGCGGGCGGCACAGCCGCGTTTTGCCGCCGACCTGTATTGGCAAGCTAACACATACATCTCGAAGCCATGAACAATTTCATAGCCTATCAAAAACCCCCATCCTATATGTTTATATGAGATGGGGGTTTTATAGTTATTTCAGTTATTTATTCACATCTAAATCACTACATCTTTTTGGGGGATTCGTTTAAAATAACGCCGAGAATTTAACGCAACCACAGCCGACGACACAACCGCGATAAGTACAACCACCCACGGAAGTGATTCCAGCCGTTCAAAAAGCAAACCAAAAATGAATTGTCCAAAAGGCATACCCATCATAATAAGCATTGTAGACAATGCCGATACTTTGCCCAGCATTTCTGGCGGGGTTTCTGTTTGTATGAATGTGAAAATTTGAATGGTTAAAAGCGTTATGATGGTTAGCGCGATAAAAATTGTTGCAACAATAACGGCGTATATTACATAGTAATTAGCATTTATCAAAAACGCAACGCTAATGGGTGCAAATGTTATGCTACCCGCGAACAAGAGCCAATGGGCTTTTTGTATGCGAAGCCTTTTTCCCAACACGCCAACCAAAATGCCGCCTACAATACCCCCAATGCCCATCGCGCCTTGGGCGATACCAACCCAACTTTCGTTCATGCCTAGGTTACGGCTAATTAGTACAGGAATGCCAATCATTCCAAAGGGGGCTAAGGTAAGTTGCACCAAAAAAATCGTAATCAAAATCTTGGAAATCATCGGTTTTTCTTTGAAGATAAATTTTAACCCATTGGAAATATCACCAACA
>WQVV01000027.1 GCA_009785665.1 Defluviitaleaceae bacterium | reverse complement strand
CCAAACACGGTTATAACGCTTAAATTAGCAAGGACTTTGGGGCTTACAGCGCGACCTTCTGAAGTTACAAAAATTCGTATTTCGGGAGGCACGATGAAGGTTGTTCCTGTTGTGTTGCCCAGTTTGACAATGGGGACTTTGCGGCTAGAAAATGTTAGAGTGTATGCAGGGCTGGATGAGAATTGGGGCGATACCGTTTTGCTGGGCTTAAACGTGCTAAATCATCTCATTTACGCAGTTGATAGGTCGGAGGGTAATGGCTTTATTTATTTGGAGAAAAATCCAACGCAAAGTGATTTCAACCGCCTTATTAGCGTGGACGGGAAATATTACATCACTTCCGACGAGGAAGAAATTATTTCTTAGCTTATATCTATGAAAAACCGCGACAAAAATGCCGATATGGTGTATAATTTTCGTAAATTTTAATTGGAGGGTGACGAGATGTTTAGTAATTTTGTGAAAATGAAACAACTGCGGTTACTGATTGCAATTTTGCTAATGGCTTTGATGGCGGCAGGGCTAACAGCATGTAACGAAACTGCCGCTGAGGACGACTACGACGGAGTGGAATTAACCCCCGTCGAAGCATACGAAGAAGCAACAGAGTTAGTACATGTACCAATAGAACCAGAAGAAGAAATACCTGCGGGAATTTTATTGCACCAAGTAACATTTGAAGACGACAACTTCGCAGGTACGGGCGGCGGCCAAGTAAGTACCGAACGCGTGACGGATTTTGGTCAAGATGATAATTATTCGCTTCGTCTGACCAATATTACTGGGAATTACACAAGTGGAGCGGGAAACTTTTTTCAGCTTCCGTTATCAGAGTCGCTTCGACAAGGTGGAGTTTACAAAATATCATGGTGGTTATATATTCCGCGTGACCGCAACCCAGGGCGTACAACCATTCCTGGCGGTGGAATAAACTTTGATGGGCATTTTGGTTCGCCAGCGCATCAGCCTACCAATGACGTAGACCTTACTACATTAACGCCTATGGATTCATGGGTGAATGTGACAACTCAATTTGAACTTGACCACTCTACTGGTGATGTTAATTCGTTAATATTCCGCTTCCGCGTGAATGAGCGTGAGCGTCAACCAGCGGTATGGTATATCGACAATATTCAAATTATCGAGATAGCCCGCCACGAAGCAATTGAGCCTGTTTGGGATTTAACATTACCATCACTTGCGGCGCGTTATGCAGATTATTTCATCTTTGGCAATATTCTTGAGCCGTCGCTGATTAACACCAACGAGCGTAATGTAATTGATATGTTCCTGCATCATTACGCCGCTGTTACTGCTGAAAACGCTATGAAGGTAGATTCAGTTTCTGGCGGAAGCCAACAGACAACACGCCCAGTCAATCTTAATCTTGGCGGAGCGCGTACAATTGTAAACTTTGCAGAGCAACACGACCTATACATGGTGGGGCATACCCTCGTATGGCACGAACAATCCGCACCATGGTTGTATCGCAATCCAATCACAGGCGACTATCTAACCCGCGCCGAAGCAAAAGAAAATATGCGTTGGTTTATAGAGCAATACGCTGGTGAATTTGAAGGCAGAATACACGCATGGGACGTAACCAACGAAGTGTTCACAAATGGCGGTTCGGCAAACAATAGCGGGCATGGCCCAGAAGGAAGCCCCGTCTATGATATAGGCACATGGCAACGCGCCCTTCGTAACTATGTACCGTGGTATCATGCTTTCGCAAATGGCGCAGACTTTGATGCTGGCGAACGCGCATATGATTATATTTATTATGCGTTTGTGTTTGCTCGTCGTTACGCGCCTTCCGCGCTTCTCATTTACAACGATTTCAACGAAGAAGCACCACATAAACGTAACGCAATGGCAAACATGACCATGGGCATCAACGAGCGTTGGCACGCCGACAGCGTAAACAACCCAGCATATGGCAATCCCAACCACCCAGACTATGGTCGTTTGCTAATCGAAGTTATTGGAATGCAGGCGCATTACAATCACAATACCAATCTTGATAACGTGCGTGCCGCAATTGAACTGTTTTCACAAACAGGCGCGAGAATCCACGTTACAGAACTTGATATTCACTTCCGTGGCGTAGTTCCCGCACCATTTACAATGACAGAACAGCAAGAACTCCGTCAAGCCGAAATGTTTGCGCAACTATTCATATGGTATATGGAGTTTTCCGACTACATCGACCGCGTAACAATCTGGGGACGCGAAGACGGCACCAACTGGCGCGGTGATGGCGCGGCTACCCATTTCGACCGCTTCTTCCGTCCAAAAGCTTCATACTGGGCAATCTACGACCCTCACAACTGGAGAGATTTAATAGATTAATAACGGCAACGTATAACGGGGCTGTTGCAAAACGTGCTTCATGATTGCATAATTGAGATACAATCGCGAAGCAGGCATATGCAACAGCCCTAGGCTGTTAAAAATGCAGTTAAAAAAACGGAGGGATATTAATGTTTAGCAAGTTGAAAGTAGCAATTTTTTTGATATGTATGATGATGTTTGTGCTGGTGGCATGTGGCGATAATGGAGATGCGCCCGAAGAAAACGGCAACGGTTACACGGAAGAAACTCCAGCACCTACCCCAACGCTCGAACCAACACCAACCCCCGAACCCGAGCCAGAAGTAATAGACTTCGCGGCAATGTACGTTCCAGCAGACGGAAGCATTTCCTTGCGTGTGGAAACATTGGGAAATCAGCAATGGGACGGCGCGCAAGTTCCTACAGCCGCGCTGGGGCTTGAGGTTGGGAACATTTACGAATTTTCTATGGATATATTCACAGCGGTAGCGCAGGGTGATTTAGATGTGGGAGTTCTTGTGCAAACCAGCGGGCCATTATGGCGGCATATTATGCCTTCGCCTGTGTTCTACGTGGACGCTGAACCCGAATGGCATCATGTTACAGGAATCTTGGACTTATCTGTTGGGGTAACGGCAGTTCCCGACAATATCCAAATCGTGAAAAACAACGGTGCGCCTAATCCCTCGGCCAATGCGACATTTTATATTGACAATTTTTCTGTGTCGCGTGATGGGGAGATTATCGCGTTCTTCAATTTTGAAGATGGAAATTCCGCGCCATTTTTTGATAGTGGGCAAGCAATTGTTGCTACAGGCGTAGCAATCGGCGGCGCGAATGCACCCACCCCCGAATGGGATATGACTTTGCCGTCACTCGCGGCGCGGTGGGAAGATTATTTTATTTTTGGAAATATCCTCGAACCCTCGCTTATTGAAGATAACCCCTTCAACGTGATTGAGATGTACCTACATCATTACAACGCCGTAACCGCCGAAAACGCTATGAAGGTAGCGGCAGTTTCTGGCGGTGGCAACCAGCACACACGCCCCGCGAATTTGAATCTTGCTGGCTCACGGGTGATGGTGAATTTCGCAGAAGAACACGGATTATATATGGTAGGGCATACTCTCGTATGGCACGAGCAATCTGCCCCGTGGTTATATCGCAACCCCGCTACAACTGAAATTCTAACCCGCGCAGAAGCAATGGAAAACATGCGTTGGTTTATACAGCAATACGCAGGATACTTTGGCGACAGAATAGACGCATGGGACGTAACCAACGAAGTATTCACCAATGGCGGCGCGGCAAACGTACCAAGCGGAGGCCCAGACGGAAGCCCCGTCTATAATGTAGGCACATGGCAACGCGCCTTGCGCAACTATGTTCCATGGTATCACGCCTTTGCAAACGGCGCAGACTTCGACGCGGGTGAACGCGCTTACGATTACATTTACTATGCATTTGTATTCGCTCGTCGTTACGCGCCCACGGCATTGCTAATTTACAACGATTTCAACGAAGAAATGCCACAAAAGCGCAACGCAATGGCATACATGACTGAAGAACTAAACGAGCGTTGGCACGCCGACAGCGAAAACAACCCAGCCTACAACAATCCCGACCACCCCGACTACGGTCGTCTACTGATTGAAGCAATAGGAATGCAGGCTCATTACAACCACAACACAAACCTAAACAACGTCCACGCCGCATTAGAACGCTTCGCCCAAACAGGCGCGAGAATCCACGTAACAGAACTAGACATTCACTTCAATCAAGTAGTACCAGCCCCCTTCACAATGACCGAAGCGCAACTAATCCGCCAAGCCGAAATGTTCGCACAATTATTCCAGTGGTATACAGAATTTGCCGACTATATCGACCGCGTATCAATATGGGGACGCGAAGACGGCAGCAGTTGGCGCGGCGCGGGAGCGGCAACCCATTTCGACCGCTTCTATCGCCCCAAGCCAGCGTTCTGGGCGATTTACGACCCTAATGGCTGGAGAGATAGGATTGATTAAGCGATAAAGTAATTTAATATCAGCATCACCGCATGGCGGCAACCACGAAATGGTTGCCGCCTTTTTTTGCATAGAAAACTGTCCACGGCTTCGAGACGTATGCGCGGCGTACCAATACATGTCATCGGCGAAAAGCGGCTGTGCCGCCTTTTTTTCTTATGCGTGTAAAAATCAACAACATGGGCGAAAATTTAGAAAAAGAATTTCAGTAAACGTATATGCGGCTATGCCGCTTTTAGAAAAGAGTGTCGCCCAAAATGGTAAAGCTAATTTTTATGGTGGTAACGCTGGTGGTAATGTTCAATTTCGCGGGGTGTGCGACGGCGAATCCACCGCAAATAACAGGAAGCCCACGCCCACACAGAAGCATAGAAGCAAATGCGGAATATGAATACGAAGAACCAATACCGCAACCATACACGGTATTATTTCGCGACGCTGGTGCTGGTTTTGGCGTAGGAGGAAGCCGCGCAATGTACGAGCCAACGGAAGGGGCGTATTTAGCGGCATGGTTATCGCCAGACATGCCGTTGCGTACACTTGAGGAACTCACGGGCAAGCGGCACGCCGTTTACGTACATGAAATGTTTCTTGGTGATGAAATTCCGTTTTCGTGGTTGTTGCAATGCATGGCGACTATGGCAACGCCGCTTTTAATAATTCACCCGCCAGCCGACCCCGAAGCTATGGAACTTCCCGTATCGTATCTTGTGGTAAATTTGGCTAATCATCTTGGTTCGCTTAACTTGCCTATGTTTGTGGCGTTTTACCCGCCAGGGCATGGAATAATGGCGGCGGAGTATACAACTACATTCCGAATGGCGCGCAATGCCTTCCATGCGCACGCGCCAATGGCAGCGTTTGTGTGGGTATCGCCAACCCATGTTGCAACGCCTACAAATACGTTTTACCCTGGGCATAATTTCGTTGACTGGGTGGCATTACCATTACTGGCGACTTGGGACGCGGAGGATTGTTATGTAGATATTCTTTCGCAATTGGAGACATTTTACGGCGCGTTTCATCAGCACAAGCCAATAATGATACTTCCGCTGGGAATCAGCCATTTCACCCGCGGCGATTACACCTATCGCATTCACCAAGCCGCCGCCGAAATCACACGAATTTATGAGGCAATACAAGCCTTCCCCCGCGTGGGTTTGGTTGCCTATGCCGACGCGTTTAATCTGCATCACGCCTACACAGATGATTTTTCCATTTCAATAGAACGTCAACTACTAGCAGCGTATGCAGATGTAATTTCCAGCGACAATTTTCTGTCCTCGCTGGAAAGAAACGCCGCTGCTATTCCAAAATGGACACGTTCAATTTATCACGGTTATGCGTATGACGACCGCATTTATATTTCTATCCACACCCTGCAAGAAGAATTATCCACACCCGCGCCACGCCAAACTGCCCAAATAAACGATGCTACGTTCGCAGAAGCATACCATCTACTAACCATGGAATTATCAGTATGCCACGCCCTGCGCGTAATATATGTTGAAAAAACCCCCTAATTTTGCTATACTCCGCAAGGAGAAAAAATAGCATTTCCGTTTGACATAAACATTAAGTCAAACTGGAAATGCTATAGTTATACACATCCTGTTGATAACTATGTGAATAAAATGGGGGTAACAATGAACACAAATATTATTTGGCAAGAGGTTCTAAGAATGTTGGAAAAATCACTTTCGCAGGTGGTTTTTGAAACTATGATAAAACCCATCACACCCATTTCCTATGAAAACGGAACTTTCATAGTGCAAGCGCATAGTGATTTTTTCAAGTCGTCGCTTGCGCGTTATCACCGCGAAATGACGCGATACATTCGCAATCTAACCGCCGACGACGTAGAATTACAAATAATATCCCCAGAAGACCTACAAGACACAGTGCGTCCAAAACAAGTGAACAAATACGCAAAAACTAATCTACGTCCCAAATACACTTTTGAAACTTTCGTATCGGGCAAGTGCAACGAGTTGGCTTATGCAGGCTCTCGCGCTGTTGCCGATACCCCTGGCGAAACCGAAGAGTACAACCCGCTATTCCTATACGGAGATGTAGGTTTGGGCAAAACACATTTAATACACTCCATAGGAAATCAAATTCACGACAACAACCCCGAACTACGAGTGCTTTATGTTTCCAGCGCGACATTCACAGATGAATTTATCACGTCCATTCGCGAAAAAACAACCCCTTCCTTCCGCAAAAAATACCGCAATGTAGACGTTCTCCTAATAGACGACGTTCAATTCCTAGCGGGCAAAAACGAAACGCAAGAAGAAATGTTCCACACGTACAATTACATGACTTCTATGTCGCGCCAAATTGTCTTCACCTCCGACGTTCCCCCAAATGAACTAAAAGACTTAGAAGCCCGCCTAACCTCCCGTTTCGCATCAGGCCTAATAGCCGACGTAAACATTCCCGACTACGAAACCCGTGCCGCTATCCTAGAAAAAAAACTAGACCAAGAACACCTAGAGCTACCAGACTTCGTAAAGGAATTTATTCTAAAAAACATAGTCTCCAACATTCGCGACCTAGAAGGCGCGCTAAACAAAGTAATAGCCTACTCTCGCCTAACCAACAACACCTTAACCCTAGAGCTAACTCAAAACGCCCTAAAAGACCAGCTAGTAGGCCAAGAAAAACCCGAAATCTCCATGTCATACATTCGCCAAACCGTAGCCCAACACTTCAAAGTTTCCGTAGAAGACATAAACGGTCGCAAACGCACCCAAGCAATTGTCACCCCGCGCCAAATTTCTATGTACTTATGTCGCAAGCTTATGGACGTTTCCCTCCCAGAAGTAGGTCAATTTTTCGGCGGTCGCGACCACACCACGGTAATTCACTCCTGCAACAAAATCACTGGCCAAGTAGAAATAGACGAAAAAATGCGCATCACTGTAGAAGAGTTAGAAATTCGTATTAGGGGAGAATAAAAGCCTGTATATTTGGTTTGGTTATCACAACTCTAGTTACTTGAATAAGATGTATCACAACAAATAAATCAAAACTAAGGAACTGTTCAGAAATCTATAGAAATTGGGAGGTTTACTAAATGAAGAAAAACTTGTTTGCGTTAATACTCACCGTGGTTATGATTTCCATAATCGCTGGATGCGCCAGTGATATGGCTGATATACAAGATGGAAGCGCAGATACACCAAGAGAGCTGTTTACATTTCCTAGCGTCGGGAGTGCAACTCCTCCTGTCGAAGCAGATGAAATTGACGAGAATGACGAAACATACACAGAGTTCATGGAGGTAGTAGAAACCAATCCAAGCTTACAAGATGAGATTGTCGAAGATATTGAGCATAGCAGTCCAAACATACAACCCGAAGCCATTGCAGACAGTGTACTCGAAAACCCAATGGTAGTATTAGTTGGGGGAAGGGAAAACATTCCGCCGCCGTCTGCTAATGTTGATATTGATTTCACATTATTCAGGGGTGATGATTTCGACGAGGAGTATTTTAGTTTGATGTGGGAAATGGAAGATTCCTTCGGAAAAATTATAAGGGTAATCGGCACATATGATAGCTTTTTTGATGATTACACAGGACGGTATGTTCATTTTATACTTATAGACGACGCGGAAGGGTGCTGCGTTCTATTTTTTGAGTTCGGCTGGATCGAAGGTAATGAGCCTAATACATTCCCAGCGCAAGATGCAATAATAGATTTAACGGGTGTCTTTGGTGAACTTTATTGTCCTATACTAGAGTGGGCATTTCAATTTGTGGTGGTCGAATCTTTATCAGTTTTGTAAAGGGGTAATCATTAATGAAGAAAATACCGCTTTTTTTTGTGCTTTTTATTATGACCGTCCTTATCGCGGGCTGTTCAGATGATAATGCGAATGCATTGGCAGTAAGAGACATTCAATCAGACCCGTTCGCATTTACTGGTGAACTCAGAGTAAATGGAATAATAACGGATTTTTTTGAGCATGACACAAGAATATTTAATCTTAAAGACACTGCGGAAACTTTGGTTTGTTTGAGTTTGGTATGCGATTCGTTTCGGCTTCCTGTAATATATGTTGGCGGCGGCGACATACCGCAAATTGCAGATGAAGTAGATGTAATTGGGCAATGGAGTGACACCGAATACGGTGTTATTTTTGAAGCAACAAGCTTTGAAGTACGAAGAAATATCATGAGGATTATTGAGCGAGGGCCAAACCGATGAACATATTTAATCTTGTATCAAAAAACCTCCTTCGTCGAAAAGGGAGGTTTGTATTTACATTGCTGGGAATAACCATTGGAATGGCGGCATTTGTGGCGTTGCTTTCATTGGGAAGCAGTATGCAACGAGAGCTTAGAGCGCAAGCAGGAATGCTTGATGCAAATTTAGTAATAACTCCAACAAATTGGTGTGCATTTGACCAGATTTCCATATTAACTGGCGAAGCACTTCCCGAGTCGCTCCATTATGATGTAATGGAAAGAATATCTTCAATATACGGAATTACAGCGGTACCCTATCTAACACAAAGAACAGCGATACAGAATTTACCCGTTATGGTGACAGGCATTTATCCAAATGAAATGAAGGATTTCAGAAGATGGGAGATAGCCCAAGGAGTTTATTTTGCAGCCGATAATGAAAGAGCCGTGGTTCTTGGTTCAAGTATTGCAAATAACTTTGATTTGAATTTGGGAGATGTCTTAACTATACGGGGTGAGCCTTTCCCTGTGATTGCGGTTCTCAGCCCCACGGGAAGCAATGACGATACCTCCGTATATCTCCCCCTAACTGTTGTTCAGGAAATTTACGAAATAGGGCCATATATTTCCTTTATCGTCGCAAGGGTCAGCGATATAACAAATATGGACAGCTACATTGCGGCTATTGTGGACGTAGTAAATGTATCTGTCACCTCTGACGAACAGCTTTTAAGCACGGTGTTGACTATGCTTGGTTCTGTAAACGCAACGCTTCAACTAATCGCTGGAGTCGCGCTTATTTCTGCCGCTTTCGGGATTGCCAATACAATGATGGCGGCTATTTACGAAAGGCGGCGCGAAATAGGTATATTGCGAGCCATTGGCGGTAAAAGTAGTGCCATCTTTAAGATATTCCTATTGGAATCGGGGCTATATGGATTGCTTGGCGGTATTATAGGGGTAGTGGTTGGTTTTGTTGCTTCAATTGTTGCCGCTCCAATTATTGCCCAAAGCGGTATAAGCGTACTCATGAAAGGGGCAACTCCGACTGCAAGTTTTGATGTTTCCATTGTTATAACAGCAATATTATTTTCGATTGTTATTTCGGTAGTGTCGGGACTATATCCCGCATTAAAAGCAGCTAAACTTACGCCAGTGGAGGCTATCAGCTATGACTAATGCAATTATTAAAACTGAAAATCTTGAAAAAATTTACGGAAAAAGCACGATTAAAACCCACGCCTTAAAGGGCGTGGATATGGAAATACCAAAAGGCTCGTTTTCCTGCATTATCGGCCCATCAGGGCATGGGAAAAGCACCTTGATGCACTTGCTTGGAGGGCTTGATAAACCAACAAGCGGAAGTGTTTTTGTTGATGGCATGGACATTTCAAAATTAAGCGATAACAAACTTTCGGAAATTAGGACACAAAAGATAGGTTTCGTTTTTCAATTTTTCAACCTTCTTCAAAATCTAACCGCTTCCGAAAACATTCAAACAGCAATGATGTTCGGAAAAATATCACCTAAAGCGCAGAAAAAAAAGGCGGCCAAACTTTTGGAGCTGGTCAACCTTTCAGACAAAGCAAACGCAAAGCCTTCTGAACTTTCGGGCGGGCAGCAACAAAGGGTTTCCATTGCCCGCGCTCTTGCAAACGACCCCGATATTCTGCTGATGGACGAACCAACTGGAAATTTAGATTCGGAATCCGAGGCAGAAGTGTTGAAGCATATTTTTGAAATTCATAAAACCGGAAAAACTATAGTTATTGTGACACACAATCAAGAACTGGCTAGAAAATCTGAATTTGTTTTTGAAATTCGAGATGGAAAAATCAGTGATTCGCCATTTAAAGCGATTCAATTAGGTTCGTGAATGAAAATATCTCAAATTTCTAAACTTACCGACACTCCTGCAAGTACGATTCGGGATTATGAATCCTTTAATTTTATTGAGCCTGCCGAACGGCTACACAATAGCTATCGTGTTTTTAACGAACGGCATATAGTACAAATAAAATTATGTCGCTTGGCTTTTCGTGAATTTATCAACAAACCTTTGCGAAAAGCATCTTTACAAGTGCTTTATGCCGCCGCAAAAAATGATATGCCTTTATGTCACATAAATATTGAAAACTATATCGTTTTATTGGAAACGGAAATACAAAAAGCTGATGATGTTTTTAAGGTAATAAAAAAGTGGACTTCATCTGATGTATGTAAAGAGGAAGAACTCGACTATACTTTGAAAATGGCAGCAGAGTGTATTGGCACAACAAAAGAAACAATACGAAATTGGGAAAGAAATGGCTTGCTAGGTAACAACTTAACAGCATACAAAAAACGCATATATAAGACTTGCGATATTGAGCGTATGAAGGTCATCTATATGCTGATTCAGACAGGCTACAGCATAATGGCAATCAACAAATATTTTTTAACGCTGGCACAAAGTAATGATAAAGCCTTGCAAATTTTGATAGACCCCAATAATGATGAAGATTTATTTTCTATCCAAGACCGATGGTTTCAAACACTGATTTCTGCCAAGTCAGACGGTATGAAAATGTTGGCTATTATAGGTAAAGCGGCACAGCCGCCTTTCGCTGATGAACTGCAATGGTAAGGAACTGTTCAAAAATAACTTGTGCATTTAGCCGCCTGATTTTTGTCGAAAGACAAGGAGCAAAAGCATACGTTCTCGAAGCCATGAACAAAAAACAAACCTTACGATTACACACCACTTTTATATCCTCGAATATAATTAAGCCCACGGAAAGCCAAGCGCATTTCCGTGGGCTTAATTTATGAATAGTTGTTTCAATTGAAAAGGGGATGGGCTTCATAATGAAAAAGCAAAAAGATGAAATCCAAAAATACAACGTTATCCAAAACGTAGGCTTTACTCTCGCCAACGTTTGGCGTTGGGACAAATCCTTCTACATTGGTTTTATTCCAAAAATATTGTTAAGTGTGTTTCTACCTCTTGCTACAATTTATTTTCCCATGCTGATGATTGAAATGATAACGGGGCAATCGCCACAGAATGAATTGCTATTCATTGTCGGAATTTTTTGCATGATGTTTGTTCTCTTTGAGTTAATTTCAATATTCAGTGATGCCAAAATTGGTTCTATGCGGGACATTTTCCGTAGCCGATACGAAGAAATTTGCGAGTTAAAGCATAAAACAACAGACTATCAAAATACAGAAAACCCTAAAATCAATGAACTCTACAATAATGCAATGAACAACACAAAACAAGCAGAAGGAATGATAGAAGCACTTAACCGCTTTTTTGTTAATATTTTGGGCATTGTAGGTTTTGGCAGTATCATTATCATGTTAAACCCTATCATTTTAGTAATCATTTTTATATGTACCGCCGTAAATTTTTTACTGCTTAGAATACCGCGAATATACAATACTAAAAATTGGCGAAAATGGGCTTCCATAGAGCGAAGATATAACTACTTTCAAGAAATAACCCACTCTTACGAAAAAATAAAGGACATAAAAACATATCCATACCCAAAGCTAATTTACACATTATTAGAAAAATGCCATAACTCGCTTCTCTTTTGGAGAAATAAAGCGTGGAACAGAGAATCTCTACCCTCAATCGGAGATGTTGTTTTAGCGTTATTGCGTAATGGTATTGTTTATTACATCTTGCTTTCGCAAGTATTAAACGGCTCTATAGATGTGGGATTGTTCGTCTTTTACTTTGGTGCGGTAACAGGGTTTTCTGGGTGGCTTAATTCCCTTTCTGGGCAATTTAGCGAACTTCTGCGAATGTCTACACAAATAAATTTCATTCGGTCATTTTTGGAAATTGACGAACTTTTCTACAGAGGGGATTCCAAGAAGCAACACGAAATCAAAACATGTGAAATTGAATTGCGTCAAGTAAATTTTGGTTATCCAAGTAGCGACAACAATACCATTGAAAATATGAATATCAAAATTAACAAAGGCGAAAAAATTGCATTGGTTGGGGCTAATGGGGCAGGAAAAACAACGCTGATAAAACTAATTTGCGGCTTATATTATCCCACCAAGGGCGATGTATGTATAAACGGCGTAAGCGTAAAAGATACGAACATAAATGAATACTACGATTTATTTTCAGTCGTATTTCAAGATTTCCATATCGTTCCCATTTCAATCGCACAATATATATCGGGGAATGGGGTAGATGTTGACCGCAAAAAAGTGCAAAAATGCCTTGAACAAGCCGACCTTTGGGAAAGGGTGCAAGAATGCAAAAAGGGCATGGATTCATCTTTTTACAGGGACATTGAAGAAGATGACACTGGAATAGATTTCTCTGGCGGGGAAAGGCAACGCTTTCTGCTTGCCCGCGCACTTTATAAAGACGCACCTATATTGATATTGGACGAGCCAACCGCCGCACTCGACCCAATAGCAGAAAGTGAATTGTACGAAAAATACGACGCACTAACAAAAGACAAAACCTCCATATACATTTCTCACCGTTTAGCATCTACCCGTTTTTGTGACCGTATTTTGTTGATGGAAAACGGAAAAATCATTGAAAGCGGAAGCCATAAGCAATTGATGGCGCAAAAAGGAAGATACTTTGAAATGTTTGAAGTACAAAGCCATTATTACAAGGAGGACGTACAATGAACATTGCAAATATACGAGCGGTAAAATGGGTTTCCCAATATTCTAAGTGGTATTTTCATGTAATGATTTTTGGAAGTCTGGTAAATAATCTGCTTCCATTTGTCAACATATTCATGTCTGCCCAAATTGTTGATGAAATTGCAACACAACGGCGGATTGATTCATTAATTACGCTGGTTGCTATAACTCTCTTGCTAAATATAGTCATTGGCTTGTTATCAGCGTTGGCTACACGCCTTGATAAATATACGAGAGAGAAGTTAAACCTTGGGCAACTAACCGCCAATTTAAGCAAAATTTTGGACAGCGATTATGAACGGTTAGAGAATGGCGAAATAATGGGTGCGCATTGGCATATTTGGCAAGCATCACGTATAAACGGCTTAGGAATAGAAGCCATGTTACGCTCTTGCAAGACATTCGTAGATAATGCGATAAATATTGTTTTATCAATCTTCGGGCTATCGTCTATTATTTTTGTGTTGATAAACGACACCGCGCAAATTAATGGCTTGGCGTGGCTACTTTTTCTCGTTGCTATGATTGGATTCTTTGTAATCGTGTCTTTTAGAAATGCGAAAACACTTACTAAATTGGGCGAAGAAATAATGACGGAGGGGAAAAAGCAAAACATAATTTCAGATATATTTAACAGAGTTTCTTCCTATCAAGCGGGGAAAGAGTATCGAATTTACGACATGAAGAAAATCATCAGCGAATACAGGCAAAAAAAGCTAGATGTAATCAAACAAAGCAATATAAAATACAGCCGTGGGTTGCGTAACACAAAAATTCCCGAAGTTGTTATTTCGGGTGCGATTAACTTTTCAATATATGCTTTTGTTGGCGTAAACGCCTTGATGGGTGTGTTCGGAATTGGAAGTGTTGTTCTCTATGTAGGATTTATCGGGCGTTTTGTGTCTGCCATTAAAGATATAGCCGCTAATATCTCCGAATTTAGAATGAATAACATCTTTTTGACCAATTTTTTGAATTACTACCAAGAAAATAAAACCATTTATCAAGGCACTTCGCTTATCAATAAAGACAGCCATTACGAAATTGAGTTTCATAATGTGTCATATAAATACAGTGGCTCAAATACTTACGCATTGAAAAATGTAAACTTAAAAATCCCCTGTGGAAAAAAGTTGGCCGTAGTAGGCATGAACGGAAGCGGCAAAACCACCATGATAAAACTGCTCTGCCGACTCTACGACCCTACAGACGGTGTAATTACGCTTAATGGCATTGATATTCGTGATTATGATTTTGCTGAATACATGGACTTATTTTCAGTAGTATTTCAAGATTTCCAACTTTTCGCCTTCAGCCTTGGGCAAAATATTTCGGCATCAATGGAATATGACCCTATCCGAGCGGAGCAAAATTTAGCAATGGTAGGTTTTGGGGAACGATATAATAAAATGCCTAAAAAATTAGATACCCCTATTTACAAAGATTTTGAGCAAGACGGCGTTGAAATATCGGGAGGCGAAGCGCAAAAAATTGCAATGGCACGGGCATTATACAAAAATGCACCATTTATCATCTTAGACGAGCCTACCGCGGCCCTTGACCCTATTGCCGAATTTGAAATTTACACAAAGTTTAATGAAATCGTGAATAACAAAACGGCTATTTACATTTCACATCGCTTGTCATCATGCCGATTCTGTGATGATATTATTGTGTTTCACGAAGGCGAGATTCTACAGCGTGGTAATCACAGCACATTGATTCTTGATAAGGATAAAAAATATTTTGAGTTGTGGAACGCACAAGCGCAGTATTACCTTGGGTAAGGAACTGTTCAAAAATTTCGCGACAAAACATAGTACGTTTGGGGCAAGAGTATAAAAACAATTTCACAATAGGGTATAATAGCTTTGAAATGGTAAATTGCTACTTTCAAAGGGAGTGACCCCATGCTAGAAATAATAATCTGCGACGATGATAGATTCATGTTAGAAATGTCGGTGACAGCGGCGGCGGATAGCATTGAATCTTCACAAGCCCGAATAGTATGCGCAACGCAAGATGCAACGGAAGCCCTATTATTTATCGAAAAAAATCCTAGCGACTACCTGTATTTCCTCGACATAGATTTCGGTCGGGACAATTTAAACGGAGTGGACATTGCCCGAATAATCAAGAAAAAAGAGCCGCTATCAAAAATAGTATTCGTGACAAGCCACGCGGATAAGGGACTAGACATTCTAAAAAGCGGGGTAGAAGCATTCGGCTTCATAGAGAAAACAGCAGACCGAAACAAAGCCAAACAGGGCTATAAAAAATACATTCACATGGCAACCGAACTAACCGCAAACAAAACCACACCCGAATCACCCAGCATACAACTGCTAATAGGCATAGACGAATACATCACGCTACCAATTTCGCAAATTTTATATGTAGACACAGACAAAGCGGTGTCGCATTTTGTGCGCTATCACACGGTAGACGGGTCGAATTTATCTGTGCGCGACACCATAGAGAACGTGCTACAAAATCTAGGCGACGATTTTATGAAAAGCCATCGTTCCGTAATAATCAACAAAAAATATGTAGTATCCGTATCAGATGGGGTAGTAAACTTCGCGGGTGGCGAACAGGTCGCATGTTCCTTCCGCCTAAGAAGCGAAGTAATGCGCAAATGCGGGGTGAAAAAGATATGAGCAACAAATTTACAATAATCGAATCACTAGGCACAATGCCCCATAATATTTCATTAGAGTGGGGACATGCCAACTTTTTTTTTGTGTTGGTTTATAGAAGCGCGTTTTCATCGGTAATTTTGTTGCCGTTGCTGTTTAGTCTGGCTATTATTGGGAACAAGGTCAACAATAAAGTGTATAATATTATTGCCATAATACTTGCCCTTGGCGCAACCGCTATACCTTTGTATTACAATACCGTCACGGGAAGCATGGCAATGCTTCATCTTGCCGTGGTTTTTGTAATGACGGCTACAGTGTTTATTCTCAACTTTGTAAAACTGTCTGCATTGGATTACGCAATATTGTTTTCCAGCTTTTACTATATTTTCAGATATGTTGGCTGGTCTAGTTTTCACACAATTTTTTTGGGAATGAACTTGATTGCGCTATACGTTTTTATCGTGGTTCTTGTGGTGTACAAAATCAGATTAAAGCAACTTACAGGAAATCTATTCTACCTGTGGTTTACATGCATACTGGTGTTTATTAAGGGCTTCGCCGTTAGCAGGTTGTTCTCGCGGCACATAGTTGGAATTGGGCAAGCCGCCGAATCCCGCATAACCGCATTAATTGTATGGGGCATAGCATTGACAATTCTAATAGGCGCAGTAGTAGCCATCATCTACGCAATAAAACGAGGCTTCAAACGGCATTTCGATGAAATCAACCAAATGGGAAAAGCATACCCACAACTAGAGAAATTTTTCATTTACAACACTTTGGGAATTATCATAATCATGGGCGCGTTATACTATATGTATGGCGTAAGCAGTAGCTTTTTTGGCAATCCAACTCTGCGCGTTTTTGATATATTTTTGCTGTTTGCAATGGTGTTACAAGTGTCTTTCTTGGTAATGGTTTTCCGAATCACTTGGCTAAAAGACCACAACCAAAACCTAGCCGCATACTCATCAGGCCTAGAAAAAAATATAGACCACATTAAAAACATAAAACACGACGTAAAAAACATTTTCCTAACCATGGGAAATTTCGTAGAACAAAGCGGCAACGCCGAAATGCAAGAGTTCTACAACAAAAAAATAAGCCCCTTTGCCAAAGACGAAATAGCAAAAAACGACTTATACAGCCAACTGGCCACCCTACCCAACGAACAACTAAAAGCTTTTCTATTTTACAAAATCTCGCAAGCCGTGAAGCGGGGCATAACCGTCGATTTAGATGTATACCAATTCGACGGAAATCCCCCAATAGATTTCATAGACCTAGTAAGAATACTAGGCATTCTGCTAGACAACGCAATCGAAGAATGCATGGAAATCAACAACGGGATAATTCAACTAAAACTATCCCGCAACAACGAAATGATTTCATACGTAATAAAAAATACCGTTCGCCCTCAAATAAAGGAAAAAGGCGTAAGAGCAGGCACTTCCACAAAAGGCAACGACCGCGGCACTGGTCTTCTAAGCATAAAAAGCATTGTAGAAAAATACGACTTCGTAATGCTAAATTCCTACTTCGCGCAGGATTGCTTTGTACAGAATTTAGTTATCCATCATAGATGAGGCAAACTACGCATTTAATCATCATAATGCCCTTTGCATTGCAAAACTTCAACAGACCCATCATCGTTTAATTGATATACAAGTCTGTTTACATTGTCAATACGCCTACTCCACCCATCACGATGCCGAAGTTTTTCTGGCTTCCCAATTCCATCAATTCCATTACGGTCAATATCTTTAAGCAACAGATTAATGCGTTTGAGTGTTTTCGGGTCTTTGGTTTGCCACTGTAAATACTCTGCCCATGCTCCTTCGGCAAAAGTTAATTTACCCATTTTCCAAACCCTCAAGTTCTTCTATCGTCTTTACTACCACTTGACCTCGTTCAATTTGCATAGCGGCTTCATCAATTGCTGCCATATTACGGACACTATAAAATGGGTCAACGGAAACTTCAAAAGGTATGCGTTGTTCACGGCTCATTTTTTTTGCAAAAATCGTAAAAGCAGTAGTCATATTTAATCCTAATGACTGACATGTTTGCTCCATTGATTTTTTCAAGTCCTCGTCCATTCTAAAATTTACTAATACTTGTGCCATTGCTATCACAACCTCTCTGTTGTTATTATATACACAAATAAAGCCCCCGTAAAGATGAATCGTTTACGGGGGTGTCCAAACCACAGGTAAAATCAAAAATTACAATCCGCACACCTTATTTTTTCCTGTTTCTTTTGCCATATACATTGCCTTATCTGCCCTGCGAATTAGTGGGGCCAGACTGGAGTCTTCTGTTGGCATGGTAGAGGCAACACCTATACTTGCACTTATCAGTAACAGCGACGTACCGTTTTCTTGCGGGACGGCAATGTTGCTGATTTTTTTTCTGAAGCGTTCGGCTGTTTTTAGGCATTTCTCAAGTGTCGAGCCTGGTAGAATTGCCGCAAATTCTGCGCCGCCACATCTAAACACCTTGTCTACAGTACGTTTTTTCGTCCCTACTAGAATTTCTGCTACTGCTTTCAGCACCAAGTCGCCTTGTTGAGTTCCGTAATTGTCGTTGAACTGGTTGAAGTCATCTATGTCAAGGATTAACACGCCGATTGGTTGATTCTCGCGTATACAATAATCCCACATTAGTTTCGAGTGAATATCAAAGCTTCGCCTATTGAAAATATCAGTCAGAGGGTCGTATAGGCTGTCGCGTTCGATTTTGCGCATTTGTTCAATAACTTTTTGATGCGTGGCAATTCTGGATAATGCAATGTTTTCATTTACGGGCTTGGATATGTAATCCGCTGCCCCCAAGAGCATACCTGTTTCTTCGTTTTCCGCGTCGCCCAAAGATGTTATTAGAATTACAGGTATATCCCGCGTTTCTTCCGATTTTTTTAATGTCTCCAAAACATCAAATCCGCTTGAACCCTGCATAATTATATCCAACAAAATCAAGTCTGGCTTATAAGACCGTACTTTCACAAGCCCTTTTTCGCCTGATGCGGCTGTTTCAACATCACGTTGCCACGATAATCCCCTAGTCTCCGCTAATGTGTCCGACAAAAGCATGTCGCGTAACGACTCCCGTACAAGCTGAGAATCGTCAATAATCAGAATTTTAAATTTACGCTTAATCATGTAAACCTCTCCTTTTTCGTATTCCTAGACCAATTTTATATAAAATGCATTTGGCATGTCAAGCACAAGCAATTTCTATAGTGGAACACGCCCTATACATTAATCCACATGGCGGGCCTGACACCGCCACTAATATTATTTCCGCCGTTAATAATTCCCCCATACACAAAAAATGAACCCGTCGGAGAAATAAACGCGGCACGGTTAGTACTAAAACCCGACGAACGAAGCCACCACCAATGATTTGAGCCGTTGGGGCTTTGCGCAATTCGACCTTCGTTGTATTGGTCGTCGAAATGCCCTACGTTGGTTGGCTTTTTTCTTATTTGATAGCTGTCCCCGAAGTATTTAACTACTTCGTCAATGCTCAACAAAAATATATTATCAATAGTGTCACTACCGCCATTTGTGCCAAACCACGGATTTTTCGGATTAATCACTTTTACTTTTGCAATACGAGATTTTTCGCCCGCGCTGAAAGAATTATAAAATGTACTATTTAAATGCTGACGCAAACTGCAATTTGCCCAACTCGTGCCCGTGTCTTTATCGTGATACCACTTTATTCCTATTATGTCCTCGGTTATCACCAACGCTCTATTTCCTATGATTTCAAGTATGCGCCAATTTCTTTCGCCAATTCGCATTGTGCTTCCGATATTCATAAAATTTCCAGAAGCGGT
>WQVV01000026.1 GCA_009785665.1 Defluviitaleaceae bacterium | reverse complement strand
GAATTTGAGCAAAAACGGCAAAGCAGATTTTGTAATCACGGGCGAATGGGCAACCCGCGCATACAAAGAAGCATCAAAAGTGCTAGACGCGAATATTGTAGCATCTTCGGAGGGGCAAAAATTTGCCGAGATTCCAGAGATTAAAGGAGTATCGGCAGACGCGGATTATCTGCATATTTGCACCAACAACACAATTTGCGGAACACGTTTCATGCAAATTCCCGATACTGGGAATGTTCCGCTGGTTGCGGATATGTCGTCTGGCATATTATCGGAAGTCTTTGATGTATCGAAGTTTGGGTTAATCTATGCGGGTGCGCAGAAGAATATCGGCCCAGCGGGCGTAACAGTAGTAATAATCCGCGAAGACTTACTCGAAAACGAAAGCGCATCAAAGCTACCAGCCTTCTTCAAATACAAAACCCATGCAGACGCTGGTTCAATGTACAACACGCCACCAACCTACGCAATCTACATGACAAAACTATGCCTAGAGTGGCTAAAATCACAAGGCGGCGTAGCGGGAATCCAAAAAATTAACGAAGCAAAGGCAAAAATCCTTTACGATTTCCTTGACAGTTCCGCAACATTCAAGGGCATAGCCAACAAGTCCCACCGCTCCCTAATGAACGTCCCCTTCACAACAGGCGACGACGCGAAGGACAAGCAATTCGTAAAAGAGGCCGCAACCGCAGGCTTAGAAAATCTAAGTGGACACCGTTTAGTAGGCGGCTTACGGGCAAGCATATACAACGCAATGCCAACAGAGGGAGTACAGGCATTGGTTGATTTCATGAAAGAATTTGAGAAGAGATAAAGGTCAAGAGATTTAAGGTCAAAAGATTTAAGACCTTGGGGACGCTGTCCCCAATACCCCTGCAAGGGGACGCAGTCCCCTTGACCCCGCTTTTTTGGTGTTGTATTTGAGTGGGATTTTTGATTTTTAATTTGGGAGGCTTTATAGATGTTTAAAATTTTGACGCGTAATAAGATTGCTGATTGTGGATTGAATGAGTTGCCGAAGGCGCAGTTTGTTATTTCTGATGATGAGAAGAACCCAGATGGGATTCTTTTGCGCAGTTATGTTTTGCCAGAGGAGGAAATTACGCCTAATCTTCAAGCTATTGGGCGCGCTGGTGCTGGATATAACAATATTCCTGTGGAAGTTTGCGCGGAGAAGGGTATCGTTGTTTTTAACACTCCAGGGGCTAATGCTAATGGTGTTAAGGAAATTGTATTGGCGGGGCTTTTGCTTGCTTCGCGTGACATAGTTGGCGGGATTAACTGGGCGCAGACGCTTGCTGGTGAAGCGGGCGTTGCAAAAACTGTTGAGAAGGGTAAGTCGGAATTTGTTGGGCCAGAAATTTCTGGTAAGCGTTTGGGAGTTATTGGGCTTGGCGCGATTGGTGTGCTGGTTGCAAATGCTTGCCGTTCGCTTGGAATGTCTGTGGTTGGTTACGACCCGTTCATCTCTGTTGATGCGGCTTGGGGGCTTTCTCGCGGGGTTCACAAAGCACCCGATTTGGATTCACTTTTAGCGGAATGCGATTATGTTTCCATTCATGTTCCTGTGAACAAAGAAACCAAAGGCATGTTCAACAAGGAACTTTTTGCGAAGTGTAAAAAAGGAATCCGCATAGTCAACTCTGCGCGTGCTGAATTGGTTGATGATGCGTCGTTACTGCAAGCTATTGACGACGGTACAGTGTTTTGCTATGTAACGGATTTCCCCACGGAAAACATGCTTGGGCATAAGCGAATTGTACCTATTCCGCATTTAGGCGCGTCTACGCCTGAATCCGAGGATAACTGCGCTACAATGGCGGCGGCACAAGTTCGCGATTATCTTATGTATGGGAATATTAAAAATTCCGTGAACTTCCCTAATTGTGAGCTTCCATACGTTGGGAAGAAACGCGTTTGCGTGATTCATCGTAATTTGCCTAATGTCATCAATCCTGTTACTACTATTTTGTCTAATCGTTCTAGTAATATCGCTAACATGCTTGTTAAAAGTCATGGTGAGTATGCATATGCAATAATTGACGTTGACTGCGAATCATTGGACGGCATAGCAGAGCAAATTTCCTCGTTGGACAACATAATAAAGGTAAGGGTGATATAAATGGGCGTGACAGTAAAGCCGTTTATGGCGGTGCGTCCTAAGCCCGAACATGCGGCGGCAGTGGCGGCATTACCCTACGACGTAATGAACACGGAAGAAGCCCGCGAAATGGCGGCGGGAAATCCGCATTCATTTTTGCGAGTGGACAAAGCAGAAATAGACCTTCCGCCCGAAACAGACCCATACAGCCCCGCCGTATACGCAAAGGCTAAGGAAAATCTACGCGCCCTCATAGACAGCGTGATGTTACAAGACGCGCAACCAAATTTGTATATCTATCGCCTAACTGGTTACGGGCAGACCCAAACGGGGCTGGCGGCGTGTGTAAGCGCGGCAGAGTACGAACTAGGATTAATAAAACGCCACGAATTTACGCGCCCCGACAAAGAGCAAGACCGAATCAACCACGTAGAGGCCTGCGAAGCCCATACAGGGCCAATTTTCTTGGCGTATCGCACAGAGGACGCAGGGGGTACAAGCCCACAAACAATCATGTCTGAATATGTGAAAAAAACAGCAACCTATGATTTCACAGCAGAAGACGGAGTGCGTCACGAAATGTGGGTAGTTGACAATCTTGAAACTCAAGACGCGTTAATTCAAGCCTTCCGCGAAATTCCAGCGTTGTACATTGCTGACGGACACCACAGAAACGCCACAGCGGTAAAGGTAGCAAACAAGCGCAATGAAGCCGCAGGAGAAGCCCTAGACCCCAACGCCGAACACGACTACTATCTAGCTGTAATCTTCCCGCATACCGAGTTAGCAATCCTAGACTACAACCGCGTGGTGAAAGACTTAAACGGGTTAGACGAAACTGCATTCTTAGCCGCGTTAGAAGCTGATTGGAAAGTAGAAAAAAGCCCAACTCCCATGAAGCCAGAGCGTAAGCATATAGTCGGAATGTACATGAAAAATCAGTGGTATCGCCTAGAACTAAAAACCACCCCCGACCCAGCCGACGTGATAGGAAAACTGGACTGCTCTGTGCTACAAAACACTCTACTATCTCCAATACTAGGCATAAAAGACCCACGCGCAGATAAACGAATAGACTTCGTAGGCGGCATACGCGGCCTTGAAGGCTTGGAAGCTCGCGTAAACAGTGGTGAAATGGCAATAGCCTTCGCACTACACCCAACCTCCATGCCAGAACTAATGGCAGTAGCCGACGCAGACCAAATTATGCCGCCAAAATCAACATGGTTTGAGCCAAAACTACGAAGCGGGTTGTTAGTGCATTTGTTTTAAATTTGCTGCTTTAAAAAGGTAAGAATCACAGAAGTGCCAATCCCTTCCTCGGATTCGATTTCTGCTTTGCCACCCAAACTGCTCATGATACTTTTTATAATGTAAAGCCCCAAGCCGATTTCGCCGCTCTTGGGGCTTTTATCTACTTTGTAAAATCGCTCAAAAATATTTGGTATATGCTCTGGGGGTATGCCGCAACCTGTGTCTGTTATGGTTATTGTTGCGGTGTCGTCTTCGCTTTGGGTGCGTGCGGTTATGGTTATTCCACCTGTTTTGGTGTGTCTGGCGGAGTTGTAAATGGCATTGTCAAACGCACTCCATATTTTTGTTGGGTCTAGGAAAATTAATGCGTCGCCACCACTTATGTTTACATCAAATGATAGACCTGTGCTTTCTACATAATCATTATATTTTTCTTGTATGCCCAGCAGGAAGTCGCTTAGGGTAAGCCATTCGGGTTTGTACATGTTTGAAACGGTTTCCATGCGGGTAACGTCTATTAGATTTTGAATAAGACGTTGCAAGTCAAGATTTTTGTTGTAGGCAATTTGAACATCTCGAATATAATTAGGGTCATCAGGTGAGTTCAAAAGCAGTTTTTCTATGCTTACGCTTAAAATTGTAAGCGGCGTTTTTAAATCGTGCGATATGCTTGCAATCATTTCGTTTATAGTATTTTGTATTTGAACAACTTCTTCGTTTTCTGTTAATTCTTGGCTGAAAAAACCGCTCCAGTATGCTAAAACACTAAATATCATTACAAGTACGACATTATAAATCAGCATGTACTCAAGCAAATGAGGCACCCAGAATGTCATCCCATTGAAAGCAACAAAAATTATTGAGACGCAAATCCAAATAAATTTCCTTCTCTTTTGAGCTTTTGGGGCATACCATATCGTCTTAATCAAGATTGTTACTAAAACAATTGCCACAACAACCGAGTGGATTCTCCACACAGGATATAACAAACCTCGCGTTATCCCCCAAGCATAAACACTGGTGGCCATGCCTTCGGGATAAATAAATATAGTTTCATAAATCAGAGGGCGCAATTGGGGAATCCAAATAATCAGCATAAAAGAGAAGGAAATCATATAATTCAAAATATGAATTACCGTAGGCATGGGTTGCTGGCAATACTGCTGTATGAAAACTAAGATAGACGGAATAGATATAGCAAGACCAAAAAACAATATCATTGTAGCAAATACAGCACCTTCAACAGTTGTTGCCAGTAGTTGAAGCATTCCACCAAGCACAAGCAAGATACTACCAAACAGAAAAACCAAAAAGAAATTCTTTCTTTCGCTCTTTAGCCGAAGAAGAACAAGACAAGTCAAAGTTGTCAGAAGTACCAACATAAGCAAATGAATAACTATTAATATTGTCATATTGTTTTGCCGTCGCCTATGACGACCTTTGAAATGTAATAACCATGATTATAATCGTTTTCAATAGTGCCGATAAATTGCTTTGCGAAATTTAACTTACGGCGAAGTCTCATAACATGCACCGCCACCGTGTTGATGTTTGTATTATTCCTCCACAAAGCCTTCAGAATTTCTTCCTTTGAAAAGACTTTATTCGGGCTATTGTAAAACAACATGAACAATTCAAATTCTTTCTGCGTTAGAAATACACCCTGCTCTGGCGTGTGTACTACCCTCTTTACTTTATCGATGTAAACTCCACCAGAGGAAATTTGCCGAACATTACGCTGGTCGCGCCGCAAATGCGCATGGATTCTTGCGTCCAGTTCCTTCATGCTGTATGGCTTAGTCATGTAATCATCGCCACCCAGCATAAGCCCCTTAACCTTATCATCAGGAGCATCTAAACATGTGAGGAAAATTATAGGCGCGTTGGTGACACTACGCGCCGCTTTACACAACGAAAACCCATCAATATCGGGCAACATAATATCCATAACGATACAATCAAATTGCTTTTCATTCAAAAACGCGGCGGCTTTCATTCCAGTGTTAGCAGATGTAACATCATAACCCTTACCCGCCAAATGAGACGCATTAGCATCAAGAATTTCAACATTATCATCTATTATCAAAATATTAGGCATATAAACTCCTCCAAACTCAAGCCCCCGACAAACGGAAACTTTCTATTGTTGTTTTTAATGTCTCGGCATGGCTTGATAACTCGTTGGCGGAGGTTGTTCCCTCTTGGCTCATTGTTGTGTTTGAACGGGTTACGTCGTCTAGGCGGGAAATGCCTTGGCTTATTCGGCTTATGCTGTCTAGTTGCGCGTTGGAATCTTCGGTTATGTCGTTTACGTTTTGAGAGATTTTTGTTATTTGTTCGGTCATGTACGACAAACCCTCGGCGGTTTTTTTGGTTAGGCGTGTGCCTTCTTCTGCGGTTTTTACAGAGGCCTCTATTAGGGTAGCTGTTTCGCCTGCGGCGGCTTTGCTTCTTGCTGCCAGATTTCTTACTTCTTCGGCTACTACTGCGAAGCCCTTGCCGTGGTCGCCTGCCCTTGCGGCTTCTACGGAAGCGTTTAGGGCTAGTAGGTTTGTTTGGAATGCTATGTCTTCGATTACTTTTATGATTTTTGAAATGTTGTTGGACGCGGTTGTTATTTCTTCCATGGCTTTTAGTGTGACTGTCATTACTGCGGATTCGGTATCGGCGGTGTTTTTTGCGTTTTGGGCTAGTTCGTTGGTTCGCTGGGCGGATTCGGCGTTTTTGTTGGAGCTTGCTTCTACTTCGCCTATTACGCTGTTTAACTCGCCGTAAGTTTCTGCTTGCGTTAGCGCGCCTTGTGATAAGGTCGCGCTTACATCTGCCATTTGTCTCGCGCCAGATAGCACCAATGATGCAGTATTGCCAAAATCGGAAAGCACGGCATTAAACGTCCGAACTATCATGTTTAGGGAATTTTTAATCTCCCCAAAATCGCCAATATAATGCCGCTCAATGAAAACAGTCATATCGCCGTCGGACATGTTGCGCAGTACGTCGCTGATTTCAGATACATATGAAGAAATACTAGCCTGCATTGAGTTGATAGATTCTTTAACCAACAGAAAATCGCCTTCGTAATCGCCCTTAACGGTGACGCTTAAATCACCTTCCGCCATAACACGAAGAACATCAGATGCTTCATTAATAGGCGTAATAATCGCGTCCATTACGCTATTTAGCCCTATTAGAACATTCTTCCAATCGCCTTCAAATTTTTCGGGGTTTGCGCGTTCGCTCAAACGCCCTTTGATTGCCGCATGGGAAAGAGTTTCTATTTCAACATCGATATTTTTTAGATTCTTGCGTAAGTTTTCTACTACCTCGTTTAAGAAAGCCTTCTTGCCAGGTAATGCCGCGTATTCAATGTTAAAATCACCCGCGCCGAATTTTTGCAGTACGCCGCCAAGTTCTGTTATATGCTTAACGTAATCGCCTGTCATTTCGTTGATGCCTTGCGCTACGGCTTTATGCGCGCCGTTGAAGCGTTCTTCGTCTATTCTTGCGTCTATATTGCCTTGTTGGTGATTTTCTGTCATGGTGCTTGTTTGCGCGATTAGTTCGTTTAAAATTGCCATTTCGCGTAATTGTTCTTCCATATTTGCGCGTTTTGCTTCGTCAAGCTCTTGCACCGTTGCTGTGAAAACTGCCGTAGTTTTACATAACGCAAAAATAAGCATTGACACGCCCGAAAACGCAAGGTCGGGAATTGGCAGAAGCCCTGTAAATGTCAAAACCAACATATCAACCACGGCAGAAAACATAAACATAAACACACCAAAGAGGAACATACCCTGCTCAATATTGATTTTACGAACCTTCGCAATGAAGAAAATCAAAATAATCAACATAGCAACGCCATTTACCATATGAAAGCGTTGAATAACATGGCTCATTAAAACAGTGTCTGCGAACATGTAAAACACAATCAAAGCCGTAGAAATTCCAACATAGGCACGCACAAAATACCTATGCAAAACCTTTGGAAAAAGCGTTCCAATAATAGCAATTGCCAAAATAGCGGCAAGCGGAACAGTCATATAGTCGATACGAAATTTCAATTCCCAACTCATCCATGGGGCAAGCGTGGTAAGCACTGCCCCACGCACCACGCCCATTCTCAAAAACCATACCAGACAAAATAGAGAAGCATAAATCGTACCGCGTCCACTACCTCGCAGTATGTACGTCAAAATCAGAAGCGTCACAAAAAGCCCAAAGAAACTTCCCATAATAATAGTATCTTGAAAATCCGCAACCCGCGCCTCGTCCAAAAGCGCGTTGCCCTCGCCAACCGACCAAGTATGATGCCAAGCCCCCTGCCGATGAACAAAGTTAGATGATTGCTGAACAATCTCAACAACGCCGTTTTCTGGTTGAGCGGTAAAAATCACGCGTCCCCTATCGGGAACAGCGTCCGCCCTGTTATCCGCAGGGCTTCCAATTTCCAGCATGAACTCGCCATTAACAAAAACACGATGCGCGTAAAAAACTGATACTCGCGTAAATGTATACCAGCCATCTTCGGGAAGAAGAATGATTAATCGGCTAGTGACAAAATCCTCATCACGAGGGTCGCCGAAAATTGCTTCATCTTCACGCGCCGCAAATTCTTCGGGTGTTAGCAACGCATTTGGAATAAACTTCGTTTCACCCTCAAAACGCACATTGTAATTTGCAAAATCGAAATCGCGTAAATCCCATACGTTATTTTCGCCATACACAATACGGTACGGCTTTGCCGACGCATTGCTCAACAGCGCGAATGTAATCAGCGCGATAATAGGCAACACTGCAAGCGGCAGATATTTCACAACTTTTTTAAGGGTAGTTTTATCCATTAGAAAAAATTCCTTCCTTTAATAAAGCGTTTCAATGAATTTAACAAATACCTTGACGAAAATCAATGACAATTTTGTAGACAAAATATAAGATAAAGAATACAATACCACCATAACATACAACAGAGGGGGCAAACACTTGAAACCAAGAGGAAGAATAAGGGAAAAATTAAACATCGGCGCGGTGCTGACAATTGTTTTTATAGTTGGACTGCTGTTGTTTTTGGTTTTGGTGTTTGAAAATCCTTCGCGGCCGTCTGATGTTCCTGCTGCGATAATGGCTGAAATTCCCGAACCGCGTGTGCAACCACAACTTGGGGCTGATAGAGAAACTTCGGAAGTTACTCCTTCAAATGTGGTGTCGGTGGAGGAAAGGGAAGTTGTTACGCCTAGGTTCGCAGATGGTGTGATTTACCAACTTACGGCAGATGCGTTTTTGCAAGGGCAGTCGATTGGTGCAAGCGGGAGCGGAATTTTGGGCTTCAACTTAATGCAAGCGGGCCACCCAACCTTAACCATTGTAGAAAACCCGTTTGGCGGCAATGCAATCGAAATTTCGGACAGGTTACAACCTTGGTACGCTGTAGATATTCCAGCGTTCTGGCTAGACAGTTTGAATATTGAAGAAAATGCGTACATCTTAATAGTAAGCGGAAAAACCACGCCAGAAACCTTTGTAAGAATTAGCGGAATGGACGACCCGTGGAATATCCTAGTAAATACCAACTCAAATGAAGACGGAAATTTTGAGATAGCTGTGGTAATATCTACAGAAACACTTTCAGCAGTGGAAGGCGGCATTGTGCAATTTACCCAAAGAGGGTTCAGAATCCAGACCAATTGTCTTGCAAATTTTACAGTTCACGAAATTATGTTAATACTTTTGTAATAAATTTTTCATAAATTTGAAATTTCCTCTTGGAAAATTACGACAAACATGTTACAATGCTGTTGCAGAAATTTTTAGAGGGGGTTCTACTCATGTTCTCCAAAATTTTTAATCGGGGGCAACAGGCTCGACCAACTGTTAAAAGAGTTAGCGAGATGGTTAATCTTAAATCGCATAAACCAAAAAAATATATTTCACTGGTGTTTGTGCCATCATACAGCGGCGGAAGAACCAGACAGTTGCATATACCGCACACCATGTTTTACGGAATGATTTTTGGTTTTATTTTTATAAGTGCGTTGATTGCCGGCTTCTATTTGCGAAGCATCTATTTTGAGCAAATGTCCCATGAAGTACATTACGCTTTGGTGGAAACTCAAGAAACTTTCGAGGATTTTCAAGTTGCCGCCGAAATGACTCACACCTATTTGTTAAGCGAAACACTTTCAATGTACCAACAGCTTAACAACGAACAAGACCGCGCACGTCAAGAAGCGCGCCGCCAAGCAATGTTGCATCAAAATAACTTTGACGGCGTTCAAATGCATATTGATTTCCTTGAACAACAACTTCAAGATTTTGAAGAAGAACGCCAAATCATGCTAGAGTTTTTATCTGAAAGAGGTCGCGTGATTCCTCCAATTAATACAACTCTACGTCAACTAAACGCGTCACAAAACCGATTAATTGCAAATTTCAACTATTACCATCCACAACCAGCGGAAGAAGAAGTGCAAGTCCCTGCGGGGCGTGCCGCAGTAAGGCTACTAAGCGCGACCGAATACGACCCAATCACCGAAGCAGAAATCCGCGCACGCATAGAAACTCTATCCTACGAACTAGAACTACAACGCCAGCTTTTTGAAAGCCTAGAATCCTACAAAACGCGCATAGACACCTATCTAAGCAATTTCCCAACCTTAATGCCCATCGACGATGGAATTATTACCTCGTGGTTTGGAAATCGTAGTGACCCCATTCACGGCGGAACGGCCTTCCACAGTGGCGTGGATATTCCCGCCCCCGCTGGAACTCCAATAAGAGCCGCAGGCGGTGGTGTTGTCACTTATTCTGGCTTTCGCGGCGGATACGGCATTGTTGTTTTCATTGACCACGGCAACGGTATTTCCACACGCTACGCCCACAACACACAAAATATCGTAAGAGAAGGGCAACGCGTAGAACGCGGCGAAATAATCGCTTACGTTGGAAGTACTGGTCGCAGTTTAAGCCCGCATCTTCACTACGAAGTGTTACGCGGTCACAGTCAAATAGACCCACTACCATTCATATTAGAATCTTACGCTGAATACCAAAATAGATAGGCGGCATAGCCGCGTTTCGCCGATTACATGCATTAGCAAGCTACAGCATACGTCACGAAGCCATGAACTGTTTTCTAGTCTATAAAAAAGACTTCCCGTAAATTTGCGAGAAGTCTTTTTTTATTGCCTAATAAACTGTTCACGGCTTCGAGACGTATGTGTAGCTTACAACGCATGTCATCGGCGAGAAGCGGCCGCGCCGCCTATGCTAGTTTGCGTTTGTATACTTGTACTGCTACTGCGAAGGCGATTATTATTATTCCTACGCTCCAGATTAGAGATAGTGGGAGCGCGTTTTCTGTGGGGGTGTTTAGCATTAGGGCGCGAGTGCTGTTTATTATGGGGGTCATGGGTTGATTTTCTGCGAACCATCTTACTGCGCCTGTCATTGTTTCGGTTGGTGCGAAGCCTGAACTTAGGAAAGGCAGAATAAACAGAGGCCCCATCATAGAACCTGCGCTTTCGGGGGTTTTGGCGACAAGTCCGCAGATTACAGCAAGCCAAGTTATTGCCAACATGAATAGGATTAGGATTGCGGCTATTAGTAACCAATCGGCAACGAAGGCTTCTGGGCGAAAGCCTATAATAAAAGCAACGCCTATAATAATGGCGGCGGTTAGGGTGTTTCTTGCTACGGAGGCAAGTACATGCCCTATCAGCACCGCAGATTTTGAAATTGGCATAGAGCGAAAGCGGTCTATAATGCCCTTGTTTATGTCATTGTTTACGGTTATTGCGGCCGCCGTAGTGGCTTGGCAAACGGCTTGCAATATAATCCCTGGTACAATAAAGTTGATGTAATTATCGTAACCAACGTCTGTTATATTGCCGAAAACAGTTCCAAACAGCCACATTACAAATGCAGGTACAATTATCGCCATAGCTATGGCATCGGGGTTGCGTAGCGAAATTTTCATGCTACGCTTAAACATTACATATGAATCGGAAATAATTCTCATTATTGAGCCTCCTTCTCGCCTATTATTGTTAGAAAAACATCTTCTAGTGTTGGTTGCTTTTGAGTAAATTGAGAAATATTTATGTTTGCGTTCGTTAGAATCGTTAGCACGTTGGCGAATTGCGCGGCGCAGCCGTCGGTGGTTACGTCTATTGTTTTTGGGTTTTCTTGGTCGAAAGTTACGGGGTATTCGTTTAGTAGTTCGGCGGCGGCTTTGGCTTCTGCTGTTCTGTTGAAGGTTAGTTGTACTCCGCCGCGTGGTAGTAGGGTTTTTAGGTCGTCGGGAGTGCCTTCGGCGGTTATTTTTCCTTCGTGCAGAATTGCTATGTGGTCGGCTAGATATTCGGCTTCTTCGAGATATTGCGTTGTTAGAAATACCGTTGTGCCGTTTTCTGCAAGCTCCTTTACCATATCCCACATTGCTATTCTGTTTTGAGGGTCTAGCCCTGTTGTTGGTTCGTCTAGGAAAATTATTTGCGGGTTGCCCATTAGACTCATTGCAATATCCAAGCGACGACGCATTCCGCCTGAATATGTGGACGCTTGTTTATTTGCTGCGTCTTCTAGGCGGAAGGCTTTTAGCATTTCATCGGCTTTCTGTGTTGCGTTGGGAAGATGCTTCAAACTTGCGATTAACTTCAAGTTTTCGCGACCAGTTAGAACTTCATCCACTGCGGCATACTGCCCAGTTAGGCTAATGCATTCACGAACTTGATGCGGATGACGTACTACATCATGCCCGCAAATTGTAGCTTTTCCGCCATCGGGTTTTGATAACGTCGAAAGTATCCGAACAGCAGTAGTTTTCCCCGCCCCGTTTGAACCTAACAACGCGAAGATGCTTCCCTTCTTAATCTCAAAACTAACCCCCTTTAAAACTTGGTGCTTCTTAAATGATTTCTCCAGCGATTTTACAGAGATAATGTTTTCCATTTTCCCGCTCCTCATATTTTCATTCATGTTACATGCATGTATTATGGTTAAAAAATTTTGCCCTCTTGGGCAAAACAAACAATGATTATAAAATACGCTACGCCTTCATAAAGCAAACGGTTGGGTGCTTGTAATAAGTTACTTATCCATTTAATCCTCCTGTAATGAGCTGATTACTGCAAAACAACGAGGTAGAGGCTTCAATTTACCAGCTTCATAGTAGGCATGTTCGCGTTCTTCGTAAACGCCCATTAGTTCTCCGCTAAGAATTTCAGCAGTACTTTTGCTTTGTACAGGTTCTTTAATCAGTAGCCACTTGCGCGGATATAGTTCATACATTTCATTTTTGGCTAAATGCTGTCCAACCATTTTAAATCTCTCCATTTCTGCTATATGGCAATCGTTTATACAGGCGTAGACCATTCTATTGCGTCCATTGTTTGGAAAAATAGTTTTTCAATTTCGTCATCTATTACGGGAAAGCCTATGCCTGCCAGAATTTGTACTATCATTTCGCCTTTTATCAAAAGTTCCTCTTTGGTGCAAGGGTATATGGTTGGCATTGTCCAGTGATTTATAAGAAGCATCATCAACTCTGACATTAATTTGGCATTGCCTTTTTTTATTGAGCCGTCTGACATGCCCTCCTCTATCATTTTTGCGAATACTTTTGAATCTTCAATCATCCATTTGTGGCGTTGGGTAAAAAAGTATGGGGTTGCAAGCAGAGACATTACCATTCCTATTATAGCTATGCTTTCATTAGACGAAACATTGCTTTCAAGCGCGAGTTTTAATGCAAGTTTTATGCGTTCCAAGCCATTTGGTACGTTTGCAGTCATTGCTTTTTCATAAACATCACTTCCGTTGCTGTATTTTTCCAAAATGGCTTCCAGTAGCGCGTCCTTCGATTTAAAGTGGTGATAAAATGCTCCGCGTGTAAGCCCGCCCAAGTTTGCAATAATATCTAGTACAGTGGTTTGCTCATATCCTTTGTCCAGAAAAAGACGCAATGCAGTTTCCATGATTTTGCGTTCGGTTTCTTCGGGGTACTTATTTCTGGGCATGTTACAGCCCCCTTTCGCATTCATACATGCAACATGCATTTAATATAACATGCGCATTTCTTGTTTGTCAAGCGGCAGCGGCAAAGCCGCATTTCGCCGATGACCTGCATTGGCAAGCTACAGCATACATCTCGAAGCCATGAGCAGTTTTCTAGGCGATAAAAAAATGAAAATCGCATCAACGCCGTTATAAACTACGCCGCAACAAATCTAATGCAAGAAGTGCCGAGCGAGTACGGATTTCGTTGCGGTTGCCTATTGTTTTGTGTTGGGCGGTTTGGGTTTGCCCATTGATGTGTAAGCCGATGTATACTAGCCCTACGGGTTTTTCTGGTGTGCCGCCTTCTGGGCCTGCTATGCCCGTTATTGATAAACCTATGGTTGCGCCGCTTACTTTTGCGGCGTTTTCTGCCATTGCGGCGGCTACTTCTGGGCTTACTGCGCCGTGTTCTTTTATTAGGGATTCTGGGACGGAAAGACGGGCGATTTTTGCTTCGTTGGAGTAGGTGACAAAGCCTTCTTTTAGAATGGCGGAGCAGCCCGAAACGGCTACTAGATTAGACGCGATTAACCCACCTGTGCAGGATTCTGCTACTGCTAGGGTGTGGTTTTTGTTTTTTAGTTGGTTGATTACTGTTTCTGCTAATGGGGTTTCGTCTTCGCCGTAGACGCATGGGTTTAGTCGGGTGTAGATTTCTTCGGCAACTGGCGCGATTAAAGCTTGCGCCGTTTTTTCGTCTGGAGCGGAGGCGGTTATTCGTACATGAACATCGCCTACTTTTGCGTAGGGGGCAATGGTTGGGTTTGTTTGCGCGTCAATTAGGTCGCGCAATTGCGATTCTACTGATGTTTCGCCCATGCCGATTATTTTTAAGGTACGCGATACGAATACGCTATCTGTTTTTTTGCGCAAAAATGCCGCCGCGTATTTTGTGAACATTGGTTGCATTTCATGCGGCGGGCCTGGTAGCATTATTAGAATTTTCCCGTCGCGTTCCATACATATGCCAGGTGCAGAGCCGTTTTCATTTGGCAAAACCTCCGCGCCTTGCGGAATCAACGCGTTACGCTCCACGCTTTCGGGCAGTGTTCGACCTGCGAAGCGTTGTATTATTTTTTGGCGTGATTCTTCGTGCATTTCCAATTCTCGCCCGAAATATTCTGCCGCAACGCTTTTGGTAATATCGTCCTGCGTTGGGCCTAGCCCACCCGTGGTAATTACAAGAGACGCATTCTCGAACGCACTAGCGAACGCCGCCGCCAAACGCCCATGATTATCCCCAACCGATGTATGCTTAAACACCGAAATCCCAAGTCCCGCCAACCCTTGCGACAAAAACGCCGCATTAGCATTAACGATATTACCCAAAAGAATTTCCGTTCCCACTGTTAAAATTTCCGCTGTCATAACATCACTCCTTGTCGGTTTATTATAAGCAAAGCGCGGAAAAAACTGTAGCGAACGGACGTTTGACAAAATCCAAGAAATGCGTCATAATACATTCATGGACATTATGGATAAATTACAAATTCTCGCAGACGCTGCAAAGTACGATGTTGCTTGCACTTCAAGCGGGAATAATCGTGCAGCCACACGCGGCGCACTGGGAAACGCAGTATCATGTGGAATCTGCCACAGCTTCACGGCCGATGGGCGATGCATTTCCCTTTTGAAAATTCTGCTAACCAACAAATGCATTTACGACTGTCAGTATTGCGGAAATCGCCGCTCTACAGACATTCCACGCGCAGAATTTACGCCCGAAGAAGTAGCCGAATTAACCCTACGTTTCTACCAACGCAACTACATTGAAGGGTTGTTTCTAAGTTCCGCAATAATAAGAAGCCCCGACTACACAATGGAGCTTCTAATAAACGCGCTAAAAATAGTACGCGAAACATACCGATTCAACGGGTATATTCACGTAAAAACCATTCCTGGTGCAGATGCGGCATTAATCCGCCAAGCAGGTCTTTTAGCAGACCGCGTGAGCGTAAACATTGAACTACCTTCGCAAGCAAGTTTAGAAAAATTCGCACCCGAAAAAACCAAACAAAATATCCTAGCCCCAATGCGAACAGTACGCGAAGGCATAATCCAATCGAAAAACGAACTAGCCCTATATCGTCACGCCCGTTACGAACCAAAATTCGCGCCAGCGGGGCAAAGCACCCAACTAATAGTAGGCGCGTCACCAGAAAGCGATAGCAAAATCGTCACACTAGCAGAAGGTCTGTACGATAAATTCAAACTAAAACGAGTATTCTACTCCGCGTACATTCCAGTAGGTGGCGGCAATCTTCCAACCACCGAACCTCCCCTACTACGCGAACACCGCCTATACCAAGCCGACTGGCTACTAAGAGTATACGGCTTCGCCGCAAGCGAACTATTCAGCCACGCCGACGAAAACCTAAGCCTAGAAATGGATCCCAAATGTCACTGGGCAGTAAACAATCTAAACCTATTCCCAGTGGAAGTAAACAAAGCCGACTTCCTAACCCTACTACGTGTACCTGGCATAGGAAAACTTTCCGCCGAAAAAATAGTAGCCGCTCGCCGCATTCACAAAATAGACTTCGACGGCTTAAAAAAAATGCGAGTAGTACTAAAACGCGCAAAATACTTCATAACCTGCGACGGCAGAACTTATGAAAAATTCCCCTACGCCCCAGAAATAATAGCCCCACGCCTAAAAGACAACACCCTACAATCAGGCTACACCCAACTAGCACTACCATGGTAAACCAAGAAAACCCGTCAAAAAATCCCCAAAAAAAACGGGGTCAAGGGGACGAGTCCCCTTGCAGGGAATTGGAGACAGCGTCCCCAAGGTCTTCATCTTTTGACGCTAAAATTGTTCAAAAAGAAATAGCCGTTACATTTGATGGTACTTTTGACGGCTTTCTTTGTGTTGTTTATTCGGTTTATTACGATAAAATTATCCCGCTTAGTGTACAGGTGGACGGACGGGAACAGCTTTCTATTGGGCTTGAGGTTAGATTCATTGATACTGATGTTGAAAAAGCAGCAAGGGTGTATACGGGCATTAGGAAAAAGATTTCGGAGGACGCGGCGCATTATGTATACAGTGCGTTTTTGGCGGAAGACGAAGCGCGGTTTTTAGCCATTTTGAAATATATTCAGCTAGGGTTTAAGGTTGGGCATATGGTTAATAGCCACTTGCAAGAGGATTTTGTTCGGCAGGTTCATAAGCTTGCAAAGTACGTTCAGCGCGAGGCGCATTTGTTGCTTGGGTTTTGTAGGTTTGCGGAAACTAGCCAAAAAGTGTATTATTGTCATGTCACGCCCAAAAGTGATGTATTGCCTCTACTAGCAATACATTTTTGCGAACGGCTTATGAATCAGCAGTGGGTGATTCACGATAAAGTGCGCAATAAAGCCGCCATCTACGACGGAAATTCCTATGTAATAGCGTCAGTTCCAGCAGGCGACGCAAACATAACCTACGCCGAAGGCGAAAAAGAAACGCAAGAATTATGGGTAACATTTTTCAAAACGCTTGCGATTGACGCACGCAAAAATTATAAGCTACAACGACAACTACTACCGCTGTATTTTAGGAAAAACATGACAGAGTTTCAGTAGACCTGTCATAGAACGCTGCAACGCCGCCTTTGCGGTCAATTTTCCGCAATCCTGCGTCACAAAAATACTTTTCCAATGTTTGAGGTGGAAAAAGTATCACTTGAAAATTGATACGAAGTATGGCAAAATTAACACCGCATTTGTATAAATATTAGAAAAATTCGTAAATACAGCGATTTCGTTTGAAATTGGGCTTCGTCTGTCGTCAATTCTGCTGGCGTTCGCAGAATTGACTCGTCCTCATCCCATTTCAAATCGAAACGCCTATACTAATGGGGGGTTAATTTTAATGGAATCTTTAGTAATTACCCACGAAGATTTATGTACAGGTTGTAACAATTGTATTCGAGTATGCCCAGTATTTGGCGCGAATAAAGTAATTAAGCAAGAAGAAGGCGAGAGCCGAGTGGCAACAATTCCAGATAACTGCATTCACTGTGGACACTGCATAGAGCGTTGTGCACAACATGCCCGCGACTACATTGATGATACGGAAGATTTCTTCCGCGACCTAGAAGCAGGCAAGAAAATTACATTGCTGGTAGCCCCTGCCATTCGGACAAATTTCATTGATACATACGAGAATTTGTTCGGCTATTTTAAATCAAAAGGCGTTAATAATATATATGATGTGTCCTACGGTGCAGACATTACTACATGGGCGTATTTTCGTTTCCTTGACAAAGGTCACAAGGGTGTAATTTCCCAGCCCTGCCCCGTAATTGTAAATTACATTGAAACGCGTCAGCCCAGCCTTATGTCACTTCTCGCGCCTATTCATAGCCCCATGATATGTACCGCTATTTATGCAAAAAAATACAAAGGCATTTCGGATGATTTTGCCTTTATTTCGCCGTGTATCGGCAAAAAGGATGAAATTGTTGACCCTAATACGCATGGCTATATTAAATACAATGTCACCTTCCGCAAGCTCGAAGAATATTTGGAACGGAAAGGTGTAAACATAACTGCTTTCCCCAAAGTCGATTTTGATTCCGAACTAGCAGGTTTAGGCGGCTTATATTCCAAACACGGCGGTTTGCGCGAAAATATTGAGTTCTATCTAGGGCTAGATGTATGGGTGAAACAAATGGAAGGCGAAACAGAAACCTATCGCTACTTAGATGGTTACGCCAGCAGAAACACAAGAGGTGCGGCACAACCAGCTCTTTTGGACGTGTTAAACTGTCGTCATGGTTGCAATATAGGCACAGGTTGCAAACACAATGATGCTATGATGGACTTCGCCGAACGCTCCCAACATAAAGCAAAAAACAAATTACTAGATGACCCCGAACGGCTACACGCCCTTCTAAAAAAATTCGACGAAGAACTAGACGCAAAAGATTTCAACCGCGAATACACCGCCAAAAGAATAAACGCTTTTCCAATAACCCCAGCAGAACTGGAAGCACGCTACCACGAACTAGAAAAAGAAACAAGCCGTGAAAAAATAATAGACTGTGCCGCATGTGGCTACCCTCGTTGCGAAGATATGGCACGCGCAATACATCACAACTTATCCGACGCAAACGAATGCATAGTAAGAAGCAGAAAACGCGCTCGCATTGCTGCCGAAAAAGCCGCCGCCGCCAAGGCCGAAATATCCGATGATATTAACCAAAAGCTATACGACGTAGACCAAGTAGCCCAAGAAATAAACGTTCAAACCGATAAAACCATACAACTAATTCAAAAAGCGAGCGATAAAATCCAAATCAACATAACCGATTCCCAAGAAATGAAGAGCGTAATAGAAGGAATAGCCCAAGATGTAAACCGCTACATGGAGATGTCCAATGATGTAGTAACTATCGCCAACCAAATTAATCTGTTAGCCATAAACGCCGCCATAGAGGCCTCTCGCGCAGGGCAACAGGGCAGGGGGTTCGCTGTAGTAGCCGAAGAAGTAAAAGTTCTAGCCAACAAAACAAAAGTCTCCGCCACAGGCGCGTCAGAAATAAACGAATCAATCGCCCCCAAAATAGAAAAAGTAAACATTTTCGTAACAGAACTGCTAGAATCAATAACCCAAATAAGCGGCGAAGTCTCCGACGTAGGCAAAACCACCGAGGACATAAACGTAGAAATTCTAAGTCAATTCGAGACGCTAACCGATTCAATGAAGAAGATTGTTGACACGGAGTAGCGGGAACGCAGCGGCAAAGCCGCATTTCACCGAAGACCTGTATTGGTAAGCTACAACATACGTCTCGAAGCCATGAACAATTTCCTAGCCTATAAAAAAAAGGGACTGCTCAAACTGAGCAGTTCCCTTTTTTGCGTAGCAGAAATTTCAAACAACAGGGCGCGCATATTCAGAATAATAGGGACAATCGGTATCACTATGGTTATAAGTAGTTTGCGTAGCAACAGGCAATTCCCTCAAGTTACATTTTCCTTCCCTTTGATACATGCAAGAGTGAGTACAATTAATATCCATGCTTCACCTCCTCTGATAAGGTCAAAAGATTTAAAGTCAAAAGATTTAAGACCTTGGGGACGCTGTCCCCAATACCCCTGCAAGCTTTTAAAAAAGCTTGACCAAAACTTTGATGTTGGTGGCTTTACATGAGAGTACGCTTTTGAGATTTTTAAATTTCCACTCATGTTTAGACTGCAATGTTAAAGTTTTTTGGAGAGGGGGTTTGGGGCATAGGCACTTACTTTAGCTCAAATGGCGTAATCAAGCCGTTTCTTGGACAAATAATGGCTTACTTAAACATTTTCAAGTGCCATTTTAGCCCCAGTTTGG
>WQVV01000025.1 GCA_009785665.1 Defluviitaleaceae bacterium | reverse complement strand
TAAATGCGAAAAAAGATAAACAACTGCAAAAACTAAAAGAACGCCACGACAAATGGGATAAAGAAGACGCGTCATAAACAGCCACAAAACAAAAAGCCCAACAAGAGTGAAAATTTTGTTAGGCTTTTTGCTTGCCTACAAAACGGTTTATGGCTTCGAGCCGTATGCATAGCTTGCTAATGCATGTCATCGGCGAAAAGCGGCTGTGCCGCCTGTGCCGCTACAATTTGAAATATGCGACCAACTGCCTAAGCATTTCTGCTTGCGAGTTAAGTTCCTGCGCCGCCGCCGCTGTTTCTTCGGAAACTGCCGAATTGCTTTGTGTAACGCTTGATATTTGTTCCAGTCCAACACTAATTTGCCCAACTGCCTCCGCCTGTTCTTTTGAAGCGGTGGAAATGCTCTCGATAATATCTGAAACTTCGCTGGAACTTGCTACAATCGCATCTAAGGACTTAGATGTGGTTTCCGCAATACTAGAGCCAGATTCTACACGATTGATTGAATCTTGAATTAAAGTTGTTGTTTCGTTTGCGGCATCTTGGCTACGCCCCGCAAGAGTGCGAACTTCATCTGCTACAACAGCGAAGCCTTTACCATGTTCGCCAGCCCTTGCCGCTTCAACTGATGCGTTAAGCGCGAGCAGATTTGTTTGGAACGCAATATCCTGAATCGTTTTGATAATTTTGGATATATTGTTAGATGATTCTTTAATCTGCGACATTGCTTCCACTGTTTGCTTCATAGCACTATTGCCCTCTTGAGCGTCAGCGGAAGACTTGTTGGAAAGCTCATTTGCGATGAATGCACTTTCTGCATTTTTCCCAGTCTGTTGGTTAATAATGTCTATTGAGGCGTTAAGTTCTTGTACCGAACTTGCTTGTTGCTGTGCGCCGCTTGCAAGGTCTGTCGCACTGGTGGAAATTTGGTTTGCGCCCGATAGAACTTGGTCGGCGGCAACTGAAATTTCCGTCATTGTTTGATGCAAAGTGCGGTTGATATTATTCACAGAGCGTTTGATTGCATCAAACGAGCCAACATACTCGCGCTTAATTTCATTACGCAAGTCGCCGTCTGCCATTTTTGCCAGTACTTGTTCCAGTTCATTGATATAGGAATGTATGTCGGTCATGGTGGCATCTATCGCAATTATAACGGCTTTAAAATCACCATAGTACTTTTCAGAGTCTGATTCAAGGCCGCGTGCTGCAATCCTTTTGTCAAGTTCGGCTAAATTGAAATCGCCAGCCCTCATTGTGTCAAGAGACATTTTGATAGTTTGAAGGGGAATTTGTACGGCTACGGCTATATCGTTAAGCCCGTGCATAATTTTTTGCCAGTCACCATTGTATTTGTCTGTGTTAATTGTGAAATTCAAGTCACCTTTAACCGCAACCGCTTCAATCATGGCACTAACTTCTGAACTTACTGAATTTAGATTAGCAATAAGTTCATCTACAGTATTGTTCAAAACGACTTTTTTGCCTGGTAACTTTTTAAGTTCAGCCGTAAAATCGCCTTTGTTGACATTGTTCAACACTTCAAGAATTGTCATTAAATCGCGCGCAAAGTTACCCGAAAGCGAGTTTAGCGATATTATCATATCCCTGTAACCGCCCTTGTATTTGCTTGGGTCTACGCGGTATTCAATATCACCATTCACGTCTACTTCGTGGGCAAAATTGGAAATATCGTCTACCATGCCCCGCACTACGCCAACAAGATTGTAAACATCTTGTGTCATAACGCCAACTTCGTCAGTTGAGTTATTGTTGCGGAAATTGATATTGAAGTCACCATTAGAAACACTGCTTACAACTTTTGCAACTTCGGTAATAGGCTTGGAAACCATGCTGGAAATAATAAGCGCGATTGCCGCACCAAGCACCACACTAATAGCCGCAAGAATTAGCATTGAGAAAAATGTTGTGTTGGTTGTGCGTCGCAGGTCTGCTTCTGTTGTAGTCATACCGCTGTTAATAATTGCGCGAATTTCATCAAAATAATAGTAAATAACTGGCACTGTTCCACCAGCACCGCCAGCGGCAGTTGTAACTGATACAGCGGTTGCGGTGTCGCCAGCCCTAGCGGCAGTCATGATGCGGTCAAGGATATAGTAGTCAATATAGTGCATCATCGACTCTTCAAGACCATCAAGTAGGGGTGTTACCTCTGCTCTCGCTTGGTCAGAAATGTGATTGTCTGAGGCTAAACTCGCCCTGTAGTCTGCAAGATAATTCAACAATTCAGCCCTAAGAGCGATAATAAGGGTTTCTTGGTTAGTGATGCCGATGTCTCTATATGCCGCATTTGCGGCTTCGTTTGAACCATCGCCGTAAACATCAGAAGCGTGCATGGAAGCACGATTCATTGTTCGCCGTGCGTCCATCATTGCCACTTCCATTCGTGACAAGATACTGCGGCGCACAAGAGGATAATTCATTGCATGTTCATATGCTCCGCTTACAGAAGCAATTTGAAACGCGCCAAAAACCGCAATAAAAACGGTAACGGCCAACAGCAGGAAAAAACCTAAAAACAGTTTTCCTCGGATTTTCATGTTTCTTATCATGGCTCACTGCTCCTTTATATAGGCGTTTCAATTTGAAATGGGCTAAGGACGAGTCAATTCTGCGAACGTTTCTACGCAGAATTGACGACAGACGAAGCCCAATTTCAAACGAAATCGCTATAAAATTTAAAACCCCATGAATTACAAAGATACGCCAGCAATCCTTGCATCTTCACATTTTTAGGAGGCTGCGCCTTAACCATTTGCCTATGTAAACACGAAACCCCTAGTACCGTAAACATAACAGGTTTGAATGAAAAATTCAAGGGCATAAGCAGGGGAATTTTTTCAAAATTTCACGCTGACATGCACTGCAAACTAATGCATAAATCACGAAGCCATGAACAGTTTTCTAGACTATAAAAAACCGTGGGGGGAACTTTTGTGTCACAAAAGTTTCCCCCACGGTTTTAAATCTTAAATCGTTAATCTTTATGCGTTAATTTCAACTTCAACGGAAATTGTTTCTACTCCGCATAATGCCACGCTACGCTTGTCTGGCTGGCTAAAACCTACGTGTAGAGTGTGTTCGCCGTCTAGGGTAAATAAATCGCCCTTCCAGTCGCGGCGTTTGAATGTGTCGGGGGATAGATTGATGGTTACTTTTTTGGATTTGTTTGCGGCTAGTTGTATTGGCGCGAAGCCCACTAGACGATAGTTTTCTTTTTGGTTGGGTGATTCTACATATACTTGCACTACTTCGCGACCTGCCTTGCCGCCTACGTTTTTGATTTTGCAGGCTACGGTCATTGATTTTGGTGAGATTTTTACGTCTAGTGCGTTTTCTATAGAGAATTTCGTGTAGGATAGTCCGAAGCCGAAAGGATATAGGGCTTCGCCTTTGAAATAGCGATAGGTGCGGTTTTCCATGGAGTAGTTCCAGAACTCGGGGAGGTCGTCGGAAGAGCGGTAGAATGTCACGGGGAGTTTTCCAGATGGATTCACTTTGCCCGCGATAATTTCAGCTATGGCTTGTCCACCTAACGCACCAGGGTAAAAGGCTTGAATTATGCCGCTGCAATGCTCGTCGGCGTAGTTGATTGCCATTGCAGAACCTGTAATCATTACTAGGATTACGGGCTTTTTGCCTGCGGCTTCCACAACTTTTTCTAGTAGATGCTGTTGGCGACCTACTAGGTTTAGGTCGATTTTGTCGCCACTTGCAAATTCGTTGCCTGTGTCGCCTTCTTCGCCTTCTATGTCTGCGTCAAGCCCTAGAACTACTATGGCGGCATCACTTTCGCGGGTGGCAATCATTGCTTCGGAAATGCGGTTATCTTCTTGTGGCAGTATGGAGGTTTTTGGTTTGAATAGGTGGCAGCCTTCGGAGTATAGCACCTGTGTGCCAGCTTTTGCGGCTATTTCGCGAATGCCTTCAAGAACTGTTACATAGCGGCTCGCAGTACCGTTGTAGTTGGCTTCGAGTGCGCGGCGACTGTCTGCGTTAGGGCCTATTACTGCGATTTTTTTGAGTGCTTTAAAGTCCAACGGAAGCACGCCATCATTTTTCAGCAAAATGGGAGAGCGACGGGTAACGTCCAGATTCAACTGGTGATGCTCGTCGCAGTCAAGAACTTCATACGGAATGCTTGTGTATTTTTTATTTGGTTTCGCGCCCAACAAACCAAGTTTCATGCGGGAAACCATTAGGCGTTCCACAGAACGGTCGATGTCTTCAATGGCGAGTTTGCCCGAATTAACGGCCTCTACAGCCATAACCATAACGTCGCCACAGCAGAGGTCGCAACCTTTTTGAACGGCAAGCGTAACAGAATCCACAGGGCCTTCGGTTACTTTGTGATGCTTATGGAAATCCTCAATAGCCCAGCAATCGGACACCACATGCCCATCAAAATTCCATTTTCCGCGCAGAATATCCACAAGAAGAAGCTGCGAACCACAGCAAGGCTCGCCAAGAAGCCTGTTATACGCACCCATTACGGATTCAACGCCAGCGTAAACCGCCGCTTCAAACTGCGGTAAATAAGTATTCCAAAGGTCGTAAGGGTCGCAAATGGCATCAAATGAATGCCTGTCCCCTTCTGGCCCGCTATGAACAGCGTAATGCTTTGCGCAAGCAATCGCCTTCAATGAATTTGGGTCGTCGCCTTGAATCCCTTGGATAAACGCAACGCCCAATTCCGCTGTAAGATATGGGTCTTCGCCGTATGTTTCATGCCCGCGCCCCCAACGCGGGTCGCGAAATATGTTGATATTCGGCGACCAAAAAGATAACCCTTTATAAATATCGTGGTCGCCTTCTTTTTGGAATGCATGATACTTGGCGCGGCCTTCGGTAGCGGTGCAGTCTGCAACTTGTTTTAGCAAATCCTTGTCAAATGTTGCCGCCATCGCTATGGCTTGCGGAAACATTGTTGCTGTTCCTGCACGCGCAACCCCGTGCAAGGCCTCGTTCCACCAGTTGTAACTTGGTATATTAAGTCGCTCGATTGCACTTGCATAGTGCAACATTTGACCAACTTTTTCCTCTAACGTCATCTGCGCAACTAATTCTTTTGCTTTTTTCTTAAAATCCAAAACATCCACTCCTCAAGCATTTTCCCGTATTGTATATCACATGTTGGAATTTGTAAACAATTTCCTTTTTGTTTTTCGCGGTATTTTTTAACAGATTGTGACAAGTTTTGGCTTTGTGTTTTTTGTATAGCGATTTTTGAATAAAAATGCCCGCAAAACCAATTAATATAGGTTTTGTGGGCATTTTATTGTTTCCTCTCGCAGTTTTAATCAATTCTCATGGGGAATATCGAAGCTGTGTACTTCTCCACTTTCTTGTTTTATTTTGTGGTATTCTTTTTCTACAGCACTGTCGAAGTTGAACATTGAAAAGAATACCGATACGGCATGAATTGCTACGCCTAAACCCCAACCCATGATTGGCCAAATTGGCCAGAAGTAGCCGCCTCTATCCGTTGCGAGGTGTAGCAATACCAGAAAAATGCATACGGCTACATAAATACCTACGTGAATCATTACGCCGCGTTTTGCTTCTACTCTTTTTTTTGCCTTTTTGTAAAGTTCCTTGTCTGTCATTGGGCAGACCTCCTTTGTTATCTATACGTGTGCAAAACCCGTTTGTCTGAATCACAAAATAGTGCTAGAGTATTTATGAAGGAGTGATTAATTTGACTACAGTATATTTTGTGCGTCACGCAGAACCAAACCGCACCGTGGGCGAGGACGCAACTTATCCGTTGACCGAGAAAGGTTTGGCAGATTGTGCGTTAGTAACGGAATTTCTGCGCGACAAGGGTGTAGATGTAGTGTTATCAAGCCCGTTCAAGCGGGCTGTTGATACGGTTAAAAATTTTGCAGAAACAGCAGGATTACCAATCGACATCATAGATGATTTTCGCGAAAGAAAAGTATCGTCAAAAAAATGGATAGACGATTTTATATCCTTTGCACATAAACAATGGGACGATATTTCATACAAGCTGGAAGGCGGCGAATCTATAGCGGAAACGCAGGAACGCAATATTCGTGCATTGGAAAGTGTACTCACTTTATATCGCGGAAAAACCATCGCAATAGGAACGCACGGCACGGCGTTATCATCAATGATTCGATATTACGACGTTACATACGGCGTAAGCGACTGGCTTGCAATGCCAATGCCCTATGTAATAAAAATGGAGTTCAGCGAAACAGGTTGCGTAGGAATGGAAAAAATCGACTTGTTCAATCCAAACCAGCCGCCGAATTACGAAAACTGCCTAGTACGCACCGCGTCACTAGGCGAGCTAAAAGCCTATAAATACACAGTAATTTTCGCACAATACCACGGCAAGTGGTTGTATTGCAGACACAAAAACCGCGACGTATACGAAACAGCAGGAGGACACATAGAAACAAGCGAAACAATACAAGAAGCCGCAAAGCGCGAATTATTCGAGGAAACAGGCGCGATAAAATTCGACATAGAACCCGTATTCGATTACGCCGTACACCTACCCACACGCTACGCAAACGGACAAGTTTTTCTAGCAAAAATCCACGAACTAGGCAAAATGCCCAATTTCGAGATGACCGAAACAAGGCTATTCGACACAATCCCAGACAAAATGCGTTTTCCTCAAATCCTACCCATACTCTTTGAAAAGATTCAATTGCTTGCGCGTTTTGCTTGACAATATCTTGACTATATAAAAACGACCGTGTACAATAACTGGAATTACATATTAGTATAAGCGAGCATTGTTTCGCGAAGACTAAAATGTAAAAATCCTATTTTGATGGAAAGAGTGATTCAAGAATGAAAAAGTTACTTGGTATCGTAATTGTACTGTGCATGATGTTTGTAATAGCGGCATGTGCAGACACTCCTGCTACGCCTCCTCCAGTGGACACACCACCTGCGGACAACAACGTAGTACAGCAACCACCAGCAACTGGTAACGGCGACGAAGCGCAACCACCAGCACCAGTAATAACAGACGACGACGCACCCTTCCCAGGAATAATCGCGTTAATCACAAACACGATTGACCAAAACGAGGAAGAGTTCCGCAGTGCAGAAGCATTAGTGGAAAGATTCGGTGCAGACAGAGTTATCCACAGAACATGGCCAGTATACTTCGCAACCGAGCCAGAAATGATGATTACAATTATGACAGAAATTGCGGCAGACCTTGATGTTGGCGCAATCATAATCAACCAAGCTGTTGTAAACACAAATGCGGCTATTGACGCGGTTCGCGAAATTCGCGGCGATGACATCTTTATAGTAGTAGCATCTGCGGCAGAAGACCCACGCGACATCTACGCAAGAGTTGACCTTTCTCTTGACGTAAACAACCCAGAAGTGGGCGCACTACTTGTAGAGCAAGCAATCGCAATGGGCGCAGAAGCAATCGCCCACTACTCTTTCCCAAGACACATGGCAATTCCAATGCTTGCGGCGCGTCGTGATGGTATGGCAGCGGCAGCAGAAGCAGCAGGAATCCCCTTCCATGACCTCCCATCTCCAGACCCAATGGAAGAAGGCGGAATGGCGGCAAGCCAACTTTTCATTTCTCAAGATGTTGGCAGACAAGTTGAAGCTATCGGCGTAAACACAGTATTCTTCTCAACAAACTGCGGTCAGCAAATTCCACTACTACAACAAGTTCTTGAACACGGCGCAATGTATGTTCAACCTTGTTGCCCATCTCCATTCCACGCATTCCCACAAGCTCTAGGTCTAGCCGCTGTTGGCGAAGAAGCCGCTGGCTTATTCACAATCAGCGAAATAGTTGACCTAACCCGCGTTGCCATCAACGAAGCCGAAATGGCAGGCAGACTTTCAAACTGGGCATTACCTGGAAGCATGGCGTACACAACAGTAGGTTTCATGTACGCAGTAGAATGGTTAAACGGAAACGTATCACAAGAAGTAGGCGCGGTAGACTCAGATGTTCTCCTCCGTCTATTCGGCGACTACGCAGAAGACGTACTAGGCGAACGCCTATACCCACAACTATCACAACTACGCATAGGAGACGACGTATTCTCAACAATGTACGTAATCCTAATGCCATATCTCGTATACTAAAAGATGAAGACCGTGGGGGAAACCTTTGTGAACAAAGGTTTCCCCCACACCCCCTTCCAAAAACTTTATTATTTGCGCCTAAACATGAGTGCAAATCTAGCGAAGCTATAAAGCCGCAAAAAGAAGGGGTCAAGGGGGCTGTGCCCCCTTGCAGGGGATTGGGGACAGCGTCCCCAAGGTCTTAAATTAGCACTAAACAAAAAAAACAGCGGAGGCAAGTATGAGCCGTAATTTGCTGGAGTTTAAAAGCGTCTCTAAGAGTTATTTGGAAAATCAAGTTTTGAAAGATGTTAGTTTTGATATTCGGGCCGGCGAGATTCACGCGCTTATTGGTGAAAATGGCGCGGGTAAGTCTACGCTTATGAATATCCTTTTTGGAATGCCCGTGATTCACTCTACGGGCGGTTTTGAGGGTTCTATTGAACTGGAGGGGCAGAAGCTTGATATTATGTCCCCGTTTGATGCAATGGCGGCTGGTATTGGCATGGTTCACCAAGAGTTTATGCTGATTCCTGGCTTCACAATTGCCGAAAATATTAAGCTTAACAGGGAAATTGAAAAGAAAAGTCTTCTTAATACAATTACTTCGCGATTATTCGGTAAGCGAATGAAAACGCTGGACTTCAAACAGATGAACAAGGACGCTAGGGCGGCATTGGACAAGCTGGAAATGAATATTGAAGAGTTCACGTTGGTTCAGGGTTTGCCGATTGGATATATGCAATTTGTTGAGATAGCCCGCGAAATTGACAAAACGGGATTGAAACTGCTGGTGCTTGACGAGCCTACCGCTGTTCTTACAGAATCGGAAGCGGATAGTCTCTTGCAAGCAATGAAAAATCTTGCGGCGCGTGGAATTTCAATTGTATTCATAAGTCACCGTTTGGGCGAAATCACCGCCGTTGCAGACAGGGTGACAATTTTGCGTGATGGCGAATTGGTGATTACCAAGGACGTTAAGGACACAAACACCCTAGAAATCGCGGAATACATGATTGGACGCAAAGTAAGCATCGAAAGGGAAATCTGCGAAACGCGCAAATTTACCGATGCCGAAATCGCGCTTTCCGTAAAAGATTTGCATGTAGCAATGCCAAACGAACGCGTAAAGGGTGTAGAATTTGAAGTCCGTAAGGGCGAAATCTTCGGCATAGGTGGGCTTGCGGGGCAGGGCAAACTTGGCATTGCCAACGGAATAATGGGATTATACGAGACACGCGGCGAAGTAACTATAAATGGCGAGCCGATGCCACTTAACAAAACAAGAAAAATGCTAGACGCGGGCGTTGCCTTTGTAAGCGAGGACAGAAAAGAAGTTGGGCTTCTAATAGAAGATTCCATTCGCCATAACATAATGTTTACGTCCATGAATATTCATTCGGAGTTCCTTAAAGCTGGACTAATCGACAAAAAGGCAATCCGCGAACATGCACGCAAAATGATAAAGGATTTGGATATTCGTTGTACATCTGAAAAACAGCGTACTGGTAGATTAAGCGGCGGCAACCAGCAAAAAGTTTGCGTCGCAAGAGCGTTGACACAGAAGCCAAATGTCCTTTTCGTATCAGAACCAACTCGCGGAATTGACATTGGCGCGAAGAAACTAATCCTAGACCTTCTTATGGAACTTAGCAGTAATGGCATGACAATCATTATGACTTCCTCCGAACTTGCCGAACTTTGCAGTATCTGCGACAGAATAGCCATTATATGCGAAGGCGAAGTGGTAGGCGTTCTGCCACCCGATGCCTCGCCAACGAAGTTTGGGCTAATGATGTCGGGCATTAAAGACGTAGAGGAAGAGGTGCAATCATGACGGAGGTTGTAGTTGAAGAAAGGTTTAGCCTTATAAAAGCATTCAAAAAGATTCCATTCTCTACTAAGGCGGTTGGCGCGCTTTATTTGGTCATTCTCATTCTTGGGCTGGTTAATGGGTTTTCTTTTTCCCGATTGCTGTCTGATAGTTTACATCTTTTTGGCGTATGGGCTTTGTTTTCCCTTGCTAATGTTCCGTCTATTCAGGCGGGTACAGGCCCTAACTTTGCATTGCCCATTGGAATCGTAAATGGGCTTCTTGCTATGGTTCTTGTTTTGGCGGCTGGCTTTACGGGCATGGGTTTTATCGTTGTCGCGTCGCTGGTTGCCATTATTTTTGGTAGCGCGTCGGGTTTTCTTTACGGCAAGCTTATGAATGCCGTTAAAGGCTCTGAAATGGCGATTGCACCGTATACGGGTTTTGCCATTACCGCCGTTTTTGGGTTGGTGTGGCTTTCAATTCCAATCCGTCACCCAAATATGATTTTCTTCCTTGGTGATGGTTTGCGCCATCAAATACCATTGGATTACTTTCGTGCCGAGTTTATTTTAGCAAACTTCCTATTCTTTGAAATTTTTGGGCTGGAGATTCGCACGGGTGAATTGATTGTTGTTGTTGTGGCTTGCGTTCTAATGTGGCTGTTTTTTCGCTCTAAAATGGGACTTGGAATAACTGCTGTTGGCAGAAATCCTAAGTTCGCAAAGGCTTCGGGCGTTAATGTTGACAGAAGCCGAGTGATTGCAAATATGATTTCTACTGCCGTTGCCGCTTTAGGTGTTATTGTTTACGCGCAGGGTTTCGGCTTCATTCAGCTTTATGATTTTCCTATGCTTTTGGCGTTCCCCGCTGTTGCTTGTATTGTTGTTGGTGGCGCGTCTGGGCAAAAGGCTAATGTACGAAATGTTGTTATTGGTACGTTTTTGTTCCAAGGGCTTATGGCAATTGCGTTGCCCGTTTTCACTAGGGTTCTTGCGGGTGGCGCGGGTGCAGGTATCGTAGGCCCAATAAGAATGGCAATTCAAAACGGAATCATTCTTTACGCGCTGTCACGAATGAGTAAGGGAGGCAAGTAATGGCGAATAACAATATTTGGAATGGTGAAAAAATTCGCACCTTCCTTCTTGATAACATTGTAATGCTTGTTTTTCTTGGCTTTGTAGTTTTGGGATTTGTTGTTTCAGATACCTTCACGCCTAGTTCTTTTACTAACGATATTCTTGTGCGGTTTTTCCGTAATGGTGTGCTTGTTCTCGCGCTTATTATCCCCGTAATGGCGGGGTTGGGGCTTAACTTTGGTATAGTTGTTGGCGCGATTGCTGGTGTGCTTTCAATTATTTTTGTGCGTTATAATTATACGCTGTTTCCTGGGCTTGGCGGGCTGTTGCTTTGCTTCGCAATTGCAACGCCAATTGCCATACTCTTTGGTTATCTCACTGGAAAACTGTACAACAAAACAAAAGGGCAGGAAATGATTGCAAGCCTTGTTGTCGGCTTCTTTGCCGAGGGCATTTATATGATTTTTATTCTGTTTGTTGTTGGCGCGATTATTCCCGTTAGATGGGGTCACAGAATGGTGAATCCTGTTCCAGAAGGCGTGCGTCCTATGGGTATTCGCAGTTCCTTTGAAATGGGATTACCCGCCGAAGAAATGACAGGCAGAGGTATGCAAGATGCGTTACCCGGCATGGCTCGCGCCTTGAATAATATATGGCGCATGGAGTTTGTGTACGCGCTTGCCGCTGTTTCGGTTGTTATGTTCATATTTTTGGTTGTCCGTCGCATAATTATGAAGAAGAACCCTGGTTTGCTTACCATTAGAAATGAACCTCTTTGGGCGTTTATCTTGAAAATCGCGCTTTGTGGGGCGGTTGTGGCGTTTTCGATTTATAGCTCTGCGACGATTTACTATTGGTATTATATTTTGGCTAACACGCCAGATATTAATAGGCTGGACTTGTTGCCTGGGATTTCAAACTTTGCTGTTGAAATTAGCCGAATTAACAATGTCCCAGTGGTAACAGGGCTTGTTATTGCTGCGGTTGGGTTGTTTACCGTTTACTTTACACGCACGAAGCTAGGGCAGGATTGCCGAAGCGTCGGACAGAATAAGCATATCGCAACCGTTTCGGGCATTGATGTTGACCGCACCCGTATTATCGCGACCATTATTTCTACAGTGCTTGCGGCTTGGGGTATGATTATCTTCTTGCAGGATATGGGGCATGTTAGCACTTACACTGTTCATAGAAATATCGGATTCTTCTCGGTTGCCGCGATTCTTGTAGGTGGCGCGACTGCCGCTAAGGCAAGCGTTAAAAATGCTATGATTGGTTTGGTGCTTTTCCATGCTATGTTTATCGTTTCTCCTGCGGTTGGTTTGTTTTTCTTCAACGACGGCAACGCTGGCGAATATATGAGAACATTCATGGTTTACGGCGTAATTGGTGTTTCATTAGGGTTGTATGTTTGGAAAGCGAATAAGGCCGCAAAGGATAAAGAACGTCTGCGGTAAAATAAGGAGGAATCACATGAAATCTGAGTTTAACAAACCATTGGTGACGCATATGTACACTGCTGACCCTTCGGTGCATGTTTTCGAGGGAAAAATTTATATCTACCCCTCGCACGACCTTGAAAACGATGGTCTTGATGACGGCAAGGGCGACCATTTTAAAATGGAAGACTACCACGCTTTTTCCATGGACGATGTTGGCGCGCCTGTTGTTGACCACGGGCAATTCTTGCACGTCAAAGATGTGCCTTGGGCAACACGCCGCATGTGGGACGCTGATGCCGCTTACAAAAATGGTAAGTATTATTTCTACTTCCCCGCGCAGGACAAAGATGGTATTTTCCGTTTAGGTGTTGCAACCAATGACAAACCACATGGGACATTCACGCCCGAGCCTAATTATATCCCAAACAGTTTCAGCATAGACCCTGCCGTTTACACCGAAGGTGATACTTCATATATATTCTTCGGCGGTCTTTGGGGTGGACAGCTTGAACAATGGAAAACAGGCAAGCATGTTCCGTTTAATGGTGACACCCCTGGCGCAGACGGCCCACAAGGCGACGAGCCAGCAATGGGCCCACGCTACGCAGTGTTAAGCGACGATATGCTTTCATTCAAAACCGAGCCAAAAGAAGTCCTAATCCTTGATGAAAACGGCACGCCACTAAAAGCAAGCGACACAGAAAGGCGTTTCTTTGAAGCCTCATGCGTGTATAAGTACACCAACGGAAAATACTACTTGATTTACTCAACAGGTGATACACATTACATCTGCTACGCAGAAAGTGATAGCGTAACAGGCCCATATACCTACAAAGGCAGAGTGCTAGAACCTGTTAGCGGCTGGACAAATCACGCATACATCACAGAGTTCAAGGGCAAGTGGTATTTGTTCTATCATGACTGCGAACTTTCAAAAGGCGTTACGCATCTTCGTAACTTGAAATACACCGAACTTGAAATCGCTACCGACGGGACTATCACGACTGTTAAACCTTACGGGAATTAGCAAGGAGTTCGACAACTTAAAATAGCCTTGCATTATGTTATAATTTTGCAAGGCTATTTTTTATTGTCTAAAAGAGATTACAAATGCAAAATGGAACGAATATGTTTGGAGAGATTGATTATGAAAAAAAGCTTTGTTTTGGTTATGTCCATAATAGTCATGTTGCTGTTTATTATTATGTGGGGCGGTGTTTTGCTAGTGATTATTTTTGCTAGACCGCAGGTACAACCAGCGGCATTATGGTTTACGCAGGAAAATCCAGCGACTGGCAATATTGTGCGAGTTGAGTATGCGCTACCGTTTCAACGACACAATTACGACCACAGCATTTACATTTATGTGAACGACATATTGATGTACGAAACAAATCTATACAATCGCAGACAGGAACTAACTGCCAATAACTACAGCTTTGAGTGGACAGAAGTCGGGGCTTTGCTGAACTTTTATGGTGAGGGTCAAGTTGCAACACGCCGTCATGAAATCCAATACGCTATTATCATAAGCAAAAGCGATATAACAATGGTGCTTACTCGTTTACGGCTTCCTCTTAGAGAAGTTGAAACATCTGAAGGAGGGCTATTCGCATCTATGCGCGGCACGCGTCTTGATTTATGGTTTACGTCTATTAATACAGAAAGCGGTATGCGAATACAAACTGGAACTATTATACCATTCCGCGGCCCACACAGGCTTTATTTGTACGTTAATGATACTTTTGTTTTACAAACACAGTCAACCATTGATGACTCTGCATTTCGCCCAAGAGCTGATGGGTTTTATATAGAGTGGTTGCCAAACGGTGCAATATTAACCATGTTTGTTGACCGTGATGTAGAAGTCAGATACCAACTAGATGTGGTTGGCAATGATATTGCATATACCGAGTTGTATAGGGGGCGGCATAGCCAATAATTTCATAAGCTACGCGAAGCTGATAAAATATAGTAAACGCACCTCGAAACCGTGAATGCCGAGCGGCATCCGAAAACGCGAAATGAGCGTTTTCGGGTGCCGCTATTCGGCTTTAATTATCAATGATGAGTATGGGGCAATATGAATTGAGTTTGTTGAGTGTTGCTCTATGCGACCGCCTGATAGTAAATCCAAGAAGCCGCCGTGATGTTCCTCAGCTAAGTTTATATGCTCGTGTTGGTTTCCAATATTGATGGCCACAAATATACGTTCATCATCATGACGCCGCTCAAACACAAGCGGTTTGTGGTATTCAAGGTAAACTTGCCGATAACCGCCATGTTTTAACGCCTTATGTTCTTGCCGTATATTCGCTAATTTGCGAATGTAACCCTCAAGCCACGGCACATCGTTTGGTGGGCTATTAATGTTGATATATGGGCGTAGCGGTTGGTCGGAATTGTTCTCTTTTTTGCCCTGTATGCCCCATTCGCTTCCGTAGTAAATCGAAGGTATGCCAGGCAAGGTGAATAGCAATGTGTGTAATGTACCCAAAAATGCAAGATTATGGACATTGCTTGCAATGCGGGGTTGGTCGTGATTGTCCAAGAAGTTGTACAGTGGCAATCCTTGTAACGGAACGGTATGTTGTTGATTATACGCAAGTTCAAAAAGGTTGTTGTCGTTGTGGCTCGAAAACAGACTTTTGAACATGATATAATTTGTAACACTATGCAGGGAGTCTGCGCTTATCCATTTGGCATAATCGCCGTGCACTACTTCGCCCATAAGCCAGAAATCGGGCTTCTGCGCCGCAGTTATGCGACGAAGTTCGCTCATGAAACTGAACTCCAGCACATCTGCGGCATCCAACCGCATACCATCAATGTCAAAGGTATCAATCCAGTATTTTGCCGCATCCAGCAAGTAACGCCGTACATATTCATTTCGCAAATTGAATTTTGGTAATTCATAATGACCTGCCCATGTATCATAAGTGAAAGAATCACCCAAGGGGCTTGTTTTGCTAAAATCTACGCCCGAAAACCAATCCGCATATTCTTTGTTGCCGCTTTGCAGTTCTTGAAACGCAAAGAAATCACGCCCACAATGGTTAAACACGCTATCCAACACTACACGAACACCGTTATCATGGAACAGCTTGACAAGGGCTTGAAATTCGGAGTTTGTGCCAATGCGATTGTCAATTTGGCAGTAATCCGTTACATCATAACCATGTGTGCGAGACTTTAATACAGGGCTGAAAAGCACAGCATTACAGCCCAAGTTTTTAATGTGTGGCAACCATTTTTCTATTTCGGAAAATGCATGTCTTTGAGCGGAGTAGTCATTGTGAAAATCCGCTTGCGCCAGTGATAGCGTGTAGATGTGATAAAATATCGCATCTGCTGACCAATGTTGATTCATATTAATCCCCTTCTATACCTACCGCAGGTTCTTATATAAGGCGAGTTTCCTCGCCTGTATTTACGCATATATTCCGTGCATAAACTGGTGTACAAATTCATTGACTACATTTTCGTTGTGTATTTCTTCACCCCACACCAAACCTATAAATGCGTTTATTGCCCCGATAAAAGACCATGCAAGTCTTTTATCCTTGCCAATTAAGTTACCGTGGACATTTGCCATATCTTGAAACATTTTGCCAATGATTTCGTATTGGTCAAAATGATACTTGCGCACCACTTCAAACACCGCAGAAGAACAAGGCATATACAGATTCGCCATTGTTAGGCGGTAGAATGCTTCATTTTCAAAGGCAAAAGAAAAATAAGCATGTGCCAAACTACGCAAAGCCTTGCTAATGTCCTCATGATAATTTTCGGGATTAGCTTTGTATACTGCACTGTCAGCAATCACCCTGTTTAATCGGCTGTAGTTCTCCCGACAAACAGTATCAAAAAGCCCCTCCTTACTGCCAAAATAATAATACAACGTAGGTTTCGTAATTCCTGCCGCTGTGGTGAGTTCGCTGACTGCAACACCTTCATAACCCTTTGCCGAAAATAACGCAAGGGCAGATTCTAAAATGTTCTGTTTCACATCGCTTTTATCGCTCATGAACTCATTGTATACCGAACGGTATATGAAAATCAATAGTGAGTTTTCGTATGAAACAAAAAAACGACATAGCCGTATTTCCCCGATGACCTGCATGGCACGCTAACGCATACGTCTCGAAGCCATGAACAGTTTCCTAGCATACAAAAAAAGAACTCGCGCCAAATCATCAAGCGTGAGTTCTTCTCATACTTTTTCAGCTAAAACAGTATCATTGCAAAGAAACTGTTCATGGCTTCAAGACGTATTCGGGGCTTGACCGATGAAGGTCATCGGCGAAAAGCGGCTTTGCCACACCGCAATCCCTAGCATTTTTCGCCATCAAGCATAACCACCCCAAGTGAATTATTCGTAAAGTTATCAAATGCTTTAATGGGAATAGCGTCTATTTGCAGTAAAGTCGTTACAATAGATACTTACGCATTATAGTATATCAACGCAAGAGAACCTTGCGGAGTTTTAAATTTTAGCCCTTGGCGGTTATGATTAGTTGAAAAGGAAGTTTAGCAAGTCGTAATGTCGGAGCAAGAAAAATAATCCTATCAGCGCGAGTAGCAGTAATATCGCGCTGATGGCTACATATGGTAAGGCATTTCTTTCGCTGTGTGGCGGTTGATATTCTTCGGGTGCGTTGTGGTGTATGTTGGCTTCGCTGTATAGACCTAGTTCTTGGCGTATGCTTTTTTGCAGTAGTTTTGCTAAGTCTATTTGCGAGTCGTTGGCTTTTTGCATCAACCATGCTGGTAGTTCTATTGTTTTTTTCATTCGCTTGGTGGAAAGCCTTTGGTGCAGAACTTCGGTGTTTACCGTGATTGGGGAAGTGTAGCTTTCTATGGGAGCGTTGATTTTTTCGTGTGGGGTGGGCATTGGGGGTTGTAGGTCTTGAATTTCTAAGTCGTATAGGCACAGGCAAAGTAGTTCGTTTGATTTCCTTATTGCGTCGCTTAAATCTTTGCCTTGGGTTTTGCACCATGGTAAATCTGGGAAATGGGCTACTAGCCCGTGCGGTGGGACTGGCGTAAACACTGCGGAATATGTGTATCTCAAATAATCACACCCTAGCGAATAATTCGTTAATGAAGATGCTGGGATAACCCGCAAATGGAAGATGCGTTAATGCAATGCCGATTATATCATCTTGTGTGATGGGGTTTGGGTCGTTTTCTTGGTTGGAATCGCCGCGAGTGATGAAATGGCGTTCGCTATTGCGGTACTCGTATTGTACTATTCTGTGGAGAATTTGGGTGTCGCTGCTTGCGAAATGAATTACATCACCTTCGCGAAGGTGTAGGTTTTCGGGAATGCGGCGTAGAATTACCAAACTGCCGCGTTCAAGGGATTCGGACATAGAATCTGAATGCATGACCTTTGGATAGTACACAAACGCCCCCAACGAAAACGCTACAACAATACCTGTCACCCACAATGCGGTTAATTTGAAAAAACTTACTGCCTGCACAGAATCGCTTTTTGTAGCGTAATAAGATGTTAGCGCGCCCAGCAAAACAACAGGCAAAACCCCATGAATTAAATATCCGCGAATATCCTCGTACCAGATTAGTTCGCGTAAATTAAGCAAATACCCATATCCCAGCGCGAAACTTAACAAAATCACAACGCGAATATCCCTGCCCGATACCTGCGCCAGTTTAAACCGAATATACTCACCCGTCGCAAACATACTACCAACAATCCAAATGCGTTCCCAAATATCCGCGCCTACGTTGTAGAACAAAACTGCGGCAAAAATAAGAAAACCCAAAAAGAGTACATAACGAAGTCTTGCTTCAAAATCGGAACGCTGTGTTTCAATTGGACCCAGCGGTACAATATCATATTTAGTTTTCTGAAACACAACAGCCGCCAACGCAAAGAAAAAAATAGGACGCAGAAACAAGTCAAACAAAACGGCAAACGGCGCGAAAAGATAAATAGTTTGGAACACAACTATAAGGACGGCAACAAAAATCGTAAGCTTCATGCGTTTTCTCCCCTCTCTACGTTTTATAGGCGTTTCAACTATACCAATCATAACACGTCGTCTATGAATATGTCGAAAAATTTAATAGACTTCTAAAAAAATATGTTACAATAGACCAATGGGGGAATTTGCAATGAAACACAGGGAAATAGCGTATGGTTAGGTGATAATTTTGAGAAAAAATAATGATATTGTTATTCCTATGAAACAAACGATTCCTATTGTTATAGGGGTTTTTATGCTGGCGGGTCTTATGATTGGTGGTAGTTTATTTTTCGCGTTGCGCGGCGGTTTTGCTATTACTAACCCAATTGAAGACGAAGGGCTTATGTTAAGTGGTAGCTGGAAAACGCAGTCTCTTACCTATAATGACGAGTTTGTAACCATTTCATTCAACGGCGAGTTTTTTACAATGATTACGGAAACTAATATTGCGGACGGGGATATAACGTATATATACAGCCATCTTGCCGAAATAGGCGAGTTCTACGCGGGCGTTGCCGAAGTTGAAGACCTTGGCAACGGTAATGTTTTGCTTCGCGTAACCGTGCGCGGAACATTCGTGCTAACGGGCAACGAAATTTGGCTTTCCACCTCTGATAACATTGTAACAATCCATCCGTTTTCATGGACGGGCGCGGAAATTACTATCAACAACGATAATTTCACGCGAGTGGATTCTGAAAAATAATTATGAATTTGTAAAAACAGGTTGTCGCAACATGGCATTCTATTTTAGGAATAATAAACATTCTCGGCAACAGGGCATTTAACGTAGGGGTTGATGTTAATAACTACTTCCCTGTCAGCATTAAAACAATAATATCGCATATCCGCGAATAAGGAAGAGGAAAAACAATGTTCCTATATTGGGATGGGTACGAAATAGATGGCTCAGATACAGACTTCGATATAATTTTGCCAGAAAATGTACAAGTTGCTGAATTTGCCGAGTGTTTTTTGGGTGTACCGCTTTTTACTAACACTCCAAAACCAGAATACGCATACTATCACGGCAGTAAGCACAAGAAACTAACAAAAGACGAATTAATAAACAAATTGTTATCAGGTGATTATAAAAATCGAATGGATATAACGATTAACTGCCAACACCCAGACTTGCTTTCAAGCGAACTCCGAAGCGAAGTTTACGCCAAAAGCGAAAAACGCAAATTTAACGAAGACCCCGACCTTTTCCCCAAACCAGAAGAGCCTATTAATTATACAGAAATAGAAAATCCTTGCACACCACCAATCATACAGGATTCATTTGACCGTGGCGGTGTAACGATGGTTTTGTCAATTTACAAAGATGGAAGTAACGCAACCAAAGGCACTACACTATCTCTGAATGTTGGGCCAAGTGCATTTTACGAATATACAATGTTTGTCATTGACTATCTGCAAGAACGATTTCCAAGCATTACAACAGATTTAGATGGCGGCTTGAACACATGTGGTTGTACATTCAGCGCGTCGCTGTATGGGCATGAAAAAATACATTTGCCTGTTAAGCACAGTATTAAGCATACATTAAAGCGGCTGTGTGAATATGGATTAATGTCATATCGCAGTTGGTATAAAAACGGCTT
>WQVV01000024.1 GCA_009785665.1 Defluviitaleaceae bacterium | reverse complement strand
CCAAACTGGGGCTAAAATGGCACTTGAAAATGTTTAAGTAAGCCATTATTTGTCCAAGAAACGGCTTGATTACGCCATTTGAGCTAAAGTAAGTGCCTATGGGGCGCACCCCTTGACCCGCTTTTTTGTTTTTTTATTGAGTGGAATCGCTGGTAGCCTGTGTGGCGGTCACTAATCTGGAAACAGTATCTGGCTTCGTGACGTATGCACACGCATGACTACATGTAATCGGCGAAAAGCGGCTGTGCCGCCCGCCTAGGTTCTTCTTGTTGTGAAAACGCGCCCTTTGTTTTTTATAGACGCTTCGTATTTCATATCGTTTACCTTGAAATTCGTTTCTAGGATGCATTTCTCGCACATTCGCCCTATGATTATTGGCTTACTGCATTTACTGCAAAGCACCTCACCTTGCATTCCTCCGCTTGCTTCAATACGCCCATCACGAATATACTGCAATACGCGTGCTGGCGTAACCTTGCACTCCTTTGCTACGTCGGCAATTTTTTTGTCGGGATTCTCTCTTACATACTCGCGAACTTGCTCAAAAATTTGCTCTGCCGCCTTTACACATGCGTCGCAAACAGGCTCTACTATTTTTACAAATACTTTCCCGCAACGGGGGCAATTCATGGCTTCCATGGTATCCCTCCTCTAATTAAATCCGATTGCTTGTTTTACCTTTGCTAAGGTTGGTGCGGCCAATTCGGCGGCTTTTTTCGCGCCTTCGGCGGCTACTTTGTCTAAATATGTGTTGTCGGCCATTAGACGGGCGTGTTCTTGTTGGTAGGGTCTTAGGTTTTCGGCAACCACTTCGCCCACGGTTTGTTTGAAATGCCCGTAGCCCTTGCCTTCAAAATCAGCCTCACTTTCGGAAAGAGTTTTCCCAGTCATGCAAGCATAAATTGTCAGAAGGTTGCTGATGCCTGGTTTATCCTCCGCCACACGGATTTGGCTATCCGAATCTGTGACCGCTTTTTTGAACTTCTTTATAATAACATCAGAAGCATCAGAAAGATAGATGCAATCGCCCGAAGTTTCATCTGATTTCGACATTTTATCAGTTGGGTTTTGAAGCCCCATAATTCTCGCGCCAACAGGCGGAACAAATGCCTCGGGTATTGTAAAAATGTCGCCATAAATTTTGTTAAAACGCCCCGCGACATCACGGCATAATTCAAGATGCTGACGCTGGTCGTCGCCAATTGGAACAAGATTAGCTTGGAATAACACAATATCCGCCGTTTGCAAAACGGGATATGTGTACAGTCCCGCATTGATGTTTTCGGCGTTTTTAGCGGATTTATCTTTAAACTGCGTCATACGATTTAGCTCGCCTACATATGTGTAGCAATTCAAAATCCAGCCTAGTTCCGCATGGGCAGGGACATGCGACTGAAAGTACAAGACATTCCTCTCGGGGTCAAGCCCCAGCGCGATTAACCATGCAAGCAGATTTCGTCCATTGTCGCGCAAAACCGCAGGGTCTTGCCGAATTGTTATTGCGTGTAAATCCACCACGCAATACAAGCAGTTGTACTGCGCCGAAAGCTTATCCCAATGCGTAATCGCGCCAAGAAAGCTTCCCAGCGTAGGTATGCCTGTTGGTTTTATGCCGCTAAAAATCGTCTTTTTCATGCCATGTAGCCCCTATCTTTGTTTTCGTCGATATATTCGTTTGCTTGACCATCTCTGCCGTAGGTTAGCCCTGTGTACACTTTTGGGGCTTCGCCGCTTGCTGGCGGGACGTGAGCAGATTTTTCCGCCGCGTCGCGCCAGCCTACTAGAAGCATTTCCATATGCTCTGCAACTTCTTTTATTGCGGCACAAGCCGCTTCGCTGTCCGAGGAAAAATGGACATCGCAAAGCAGCTTGTATGAGTAGTTATATATTTCATAAAAATCCTGCGAAATTGGAATATCAAAGTTTAGCGACTGGATTAGCTGGTCTATTCCGTCTTTCGCCTTTTGCACATTTACGCGAAAACCCTCTCGTTCGCCTTCAGCCAGCGACGAGAGTGCCGCATTTAAAAAATCCATAATCAGCTCGAAGTTTATAACCACAAGCCCCGCAGGACTTGCCTGCGAAATTCGCAACATATATGCGGATTTATCAATCATGTGAACAAGCCTTTCTCATGAATCTGGCTTCAAAGCTACACACCGTAAATACAAGCGGAGAAAAGCGATTGTACGCTATTGTAGCAACCCGATAATTTGTTGTGGGCGTTGGTTTGCTTGCCCAAGAATCGCCATCGCGGCTTGGAACATTACATTGTACTGCGCAAAACGAGTTGTTTCACGCGCCATATCAGTATCTTGAATACGGCTGCGCGAAATTTCGGTGTTTTCGGCAGATACATCAAGGTTGCGTACTGTTGATTCTAGGCGATTTTGGTACGCACCAAGCCTTGCGCGAATGCTGGAAACTTGATGAATTGCATCATCTGTGATGTCGATTGCTTTTTCCGCGCCTTCACGCTTGCGATAATTTAACATTCTGCGCTGAATGCCGCCAACATATTCAACAAGCCCTAAAGTTTCTGCGTTAAGGCGTGGAATTTGCACTTGCATTGCGTTGTTATGACTTGGGCCAATTTGCAACATTATAGGCCCAAATGTACGGAAGTCTTTGGCCATGTGAAGCCCATCTGCCCCAACAGAATCTATTGGGTCGCCATTTGGAAATTCCCATTCGCCTGAATCGGGGTTAAATCTAACTTGAATATTCAAGCGGATTTCCTCTCCTTGGCTACCTTGAATATGCACTTGGTTGCCGCGTGAAGTAGCCGCCAAAGACGCGCCTGCAATAGGAACACCATTAACGTCCAAAAGTCCACCTAGGATAGGGTCGCCGTTAGCGTCGTTGATTAAAGCACCAGCTACGGTTGGGGCTGTAACAGAAACTCTTGCGTCTGTGCCTCTGCTTACTGCGTCGGCGGGGTCAACATCAAACGCCGCCAAATCGCCTCTAACGTCGATTACTTGGTCGCTTCCTGCGATATTGGAAACTAGGAAGTACGTTCTTAGTGCGGGTGCGGCTGGTGGAGCTGTTGGCACTGGTGCTGGGCCTGCTTGTAGCGTAACTCCTTCAAACTGCAAACGCTCGTTCATTCTGCTACGAACAGATTCCCAGCTATCGCCAGCGCGGATTGGGAATCTTTCGCCGTTTACGGTGAGACTTGCGTCGTTTTCAAAAACTAGCACGTTTGGAACAAGCACGTTGCCAGCCTCGTCTTCGCCCCAAACAAGTTGGGGTGTAATTTCAACCATTGCGCCGCGTCCAGCTTCTTGGATTGTATAATTCATGCGCCCTGGTGGCACTTGATGTGATACAAAAGTGGTACTTACGATGTTGCGTGTTATTTCAAGTTCGCCATTTACAGTGTCCCACATTGCGTTGTCGACAACGCGGTTAGCTTCACCGTTTAAGATGCGCATACGGTTAAACTCCGTATTACGTGAAATGGAATGAATTTCATCGGTAAGCTGGTCAATTTCAAGTTGAATCATAGCTCTGTTTTCTGGCGTAAGCGTACCATGTGCCGCTTGAACAGCCAATTCCCTCATACGTTGTAGCATATTATGAACTTCATGCATAGCACCTTCCGCCGTTTGAATCAACGAGATACCATGCGTGGCGTTCTCACTAGCTTGCCTAAGTCCGCCAACTTGATAATTCAACTTATTAGCAATAGCAAGACCAGCCGCGTCATCTCTAGCACTATTAATTCTAACGCCCGACGAAAGTCTGGACATAGCCTGTTGAAGCCCTCTATCAGAGCGGCGCATACTTAAATGCGTAAACAGAGCTGGAACATTGTGTCTAACAACCATAATTTAAACTTCCTTCCTTGTTGCTGAATTTTAAAGTTAAAAGATTTTAAGGTCAAAAGATTTAAGACCTTGGGGACGCTGTTCACAATGGCGCAGTGAGCGTAAGCGAACGTTTCCCGCGCCAACACCCCTGCGAGGGGACTCGCCCCCTCGACCCCCATTGTTGGAATCCTATATGATTGCGGTTTGGATTTAGGCTGTTTCGTCTATTTGGGAGGTTTGTAGGGTGGGATTCTTTTTTGATTGGGGGGCAATGTCGTCATCTGCTGTTTCTATGAAGCGCGCTATTGCTGATACTACTGCGTAGAAGTCATCCTTGTTGTTTGTTTGTTCTGTTTCCATGGTTACACCCTCACGTCTACTGATGATGATGTTAGGTTTCTTACTTCGGGGCTGTCGGTTGCCCATTGTTGTAGCGCGTCGGGGGGGAGAGAGGTTTCTAGGGTGGGTTCTTTGTCTAGGGCTATTTGTAGGTTGTTCACCTTTACGCCTGCACCGAATAGCATTTGTGTTAGACCTTCTTGGCGGTTGGTTAGGGCTGATACGGCGGCTTCTGTTTGGGCGGTAACAATTACGTCTACGCCTTCGCTGTACATTGTGAAGTAAGCTGTTACTAGACCTAGGTTGTTTGTGTCTAGGGATAGTAGGATTCTTGCGCCGTCTTGAGTTAGTGCGCGGTCGTTTAGAACGTATAGTTGTAAGTTTGCAATGCGACCGTTTACTTTTATTGGTAGCTGGAAGCCGCTTTCGGAATCGCCGTTTAGTGCGTGGGTTACTGCTAGTAGCGATTCTATTGAGGCGGTGCTTTTGCTTGGTAGCGCGCCGTTTACAGCGTCAAGGACTCTTGCTAGTAGATGCCCTGGTGTTGAGCCTTTGCGTAGGCCAGAAAGCGAGGTATCTTGCAGGGAATCGGAAATGTTGGCTGTTCCTAGTTCTTCGTCGTCGGTGTTGCGCTCGGCTTCTTCTAGTTCGTCTGCTAGCGCGCGGTTGGAGCGTGTCATTTTTTCTAGGGATTTGATATTGCCTACCGTTGTAGCGATATTTCGGCTGGATAGGAAGTGTACCAACTGCGGGTTTGCCGCTACGAAGGCTTGAATTTGTTCTGCTACCATGCGCTCGAATACTATTTTGGCAGCGTTAGCGGTGTCTGCTGTTGTATAGTCTGGGGTTTCGGGTAATACGCCGAAGGCAGTTAGGTCTTCGATTGGTTTGTCTAGGCTGTCTGGGGAAGTTAATAAGCTTTCCAGAATTGCTGGGGAGGCTACGTCTACGAATCTGTCGAGAACTACGTCCATATGGCTTATTGGTTTACCGTCAGAGGTGTTTTCTACCGCGCCTTTGATGTTGCCTTCTGGGCGGATTAGGCGTTGTAGTTGCCCGAATGATTCGTCAACTTGCATGTCTACAGCATCGCCCGAACGGATATGGGTGAATTTTTTTGCCAGTTCCATTAGAGTACCCAGAGTTGGGGACGAACCCATTTCTGCGGCTAGACCTAGTGCGGCGGCTTCGTCTTTTTGGATAATGTGTAGCATACGGTATAGCGCAATCATGGATTTTCTTGTTTCGGGGTCTAGCTTGTTGCTTGCGTCCATTTCCATGATGTATTGCGATATTTTGCCTGTAACGTCTTTGCCCTTGCCTAGGTTGAATTGCTTTACGTATGCTAGAACTTGGTCAACATGCATTTCTAGTGGGTTCAGACCTTCTTCAACCATGGAAGCCGCAATGATTGGGTGAAGTTTTGTTGCTAGTGCGTTAATTTTTGCATCAATTTCTTTTACGGCTTCTAGGTTATCTTGGGTAACGTCCATGCTGTTTTTACTTAGAATGAAGGACGCTTTTAGGTTTTCTGCGGAAGGACTAATGTTCATTTTTTCAAGAAGTGGTGCGAACTCGCCGCGAACTTTTGCAAATGAATCGCCATAACGTGCGTCTGGGACAGTTGCGTATTGTTCGTATTGGCTTCTTGCGCGGGCGTACATTACTGATTCGTGGATTCCTTGAATCGTGAATGCTGATTGCCCTTTGATAATTCCTGCGTGAACGTTTACTGTTAGTGGTGGAATATTTGCAAGATAGTTGAACAGACGTGTCATGCGCGAGGTTGCGCGTGATGCACCGTCGCCGCCTGCCATGCGGTGATAGCGGTATGCATCTGGTTCGCTTACATTGAATGTACGCATTACGTCTAGCATATGTCCAGTGTCCACGCCAAATGAACGTGCGCGTGATGCGGCTTGCTCTGCAAATTTAATCTGGGCTTCACCTACACGCGCCACGTCTGGCAAGTCCATGTTGCCAATCGGATTATCGGTGGCCAACTGGAACGCGGCGCGGTCAAAAAAAGCGTCTTTGGGAATGTTGCCCGACATTGCTTCTAGGAAGATTACCTTGTCGATGTTTATGCGAGTGAGCGGAAGGTCGCGGTCTAGTAGGAAGCGTGCTGCTACTAGATTATCTTGAACATAGGCTATGCCTTCGCGCTCGAATAAGCGTTTTAGCGCGCCTTGTAGGGAATCCCATGAGGCGTTAGCTGGTGGGGGCGTGGCTTTCCCGCCCGATGTATGCTTGCTTTTGTATACGTTATCGAGAGTTAGGTCTTGCTCGTTGGCTATTAGTTTTTCTATGGCTTGGGGTTCTACTTTTTCGGGTAGTTTTTCCCATGCGTGTTCCATTGCGTTTACGTTTTGGTCAGACACAGGCATTCCGTGCTTGTACAAACTTGTTACGATTTCTTTTGCGTTTGTAGGGTTGGCAAAGTCGTGCGACATGCCTTCTGCGAGTTGTTGCTCGCTTATTGGAGTGTCGGGAGTTTTGTCAACATTGTGCATTACGCGGTTGAAATCGGCAAAACTTACCTTGTTTATGTCCATACCACTTTGCACCATCGCTGCAACGGCAGACTGCTGACCCGTCCCCGATGCGAATGATTGCGCTCGTCTTATTGATTTTATTGCTTGCGCTACTTTTGCTGCCTGTTCTTGGCGGTGGTCGTCGCGAAGTTCTTCGGTTTCGCGCATTTGGTCTAGGGTGTTGGCTACACCACGCAGCGCGTCCAGTGCTGATGCTACTCCGCGCCCAATTTGTTTTTTCGCCGTGGCACTGCTTAAATCTTGGGTTAGCCTAAATCCTGTGCGAGTGCGTTGCACCATAAAGCGCAGGGTATCGCCAACACGACCCTGTACGGAGGATTCATCTGCTGAGAAGGTAACGCCGTCTTCTGTGCGGAAAGTTGCTGTTCCGTTGTTTAGCGATTCAAATAGCGCGGAAATACTCTGTCCTGTTGCCCAAGTGACTTCGTTTCTACGCTGATTATTTGCCGCGTTGGGCGCGTTTTGTACCGCGCTTTGGGTTATAGATACATTAAATGAGGTCATGACACAACTCCTATGAACAAAATTGCAAAGCCATCTATATTATTTTCGGTTGATTTGCTAATTTTGTTTAGTGTAAAAAGTTTACGACCCTACAATTACTAATCCAGAGCCGCTACATGTACGACAATTTACCGTGCCGTGACCTTGGCAAACAGTACACCACCACACATCGCTGGCGGGTGCAAGAGTATATGGAATGCCAGGGGCTAGTGGAGTTCCGCGACCGCCACCGATTCCGTTACAGGCGTGGCAGGTTGTTATTCCAGAACCTGTGCAGGTTTGGCAGGTAGCAAATTCTGGTTCTGGTTCGGGGGTTGGCGTTGGGCGTGGTCTTGCGACAACTATTTCTGGCTCTGGCGTTGGTTCTGGAGTTGGTGCGGGTCTATGTTCAATGGAAATTGTGTTGGTTTCCTCATTGAAAGAAACGCGGTATCCAACGCTTTCCACTACTTCGCGTAGTGGGAACATTGCTACTTCGTCTACGCGTTGGGCTGGTATGTTTAATTCGTGCGGTTCGCCATTGGCGGTAAATGTTTCTGCGTCTAGGGTGATTATTACAGTGTTTACGCCGTCTGTGAAAATGGCGCGGTTTGCATTTGCATCCCATGTTTCGATATATCCCAGAGCTTCAAATACTCCGAGAATTGGCACAAAAGTTGTGTATTCTACATCAGCGGGCTGATGCCCTAAAAAATCTACCGTTTGCCCTAGGGCTTCTATTGTTAAAGCGTTTTCGTCAATTTCTTCTTCTACATAGATGTCGCTGGTTAGTGCCGTTGGCGCAACCTCTACAGTTTTCCCCAATGCAAGAATGGCGTTTGATGCTTCAATTCGCAATTGTAGAACATTCCACCCCGCGAATCCAATTGATGCCGCAATCAACACCCCCAACACCAAGAATATAAAAATTGCTACCCCTATGGGTACGTTATCGTTTTTCAAAATACTCATCCCCTTCAAAAAAATTATGCTACTTACATATTCTATCGTGGAACAGTAATCTGGTCAACAGCGTAGCGATTTAATTTGAGGGAATGAATGGTTGTTTCGCGAAAAAATATTTCCCACGGACAGGAAATAATGATATGATTATGTCAAATTAATCAGGAGGCGATACGTAATGGCAGTTTTAACTTCACCGATTACATGGGTAATCGTGGGGCTTATCGTGATTTGGAACATAGTCAGTTTCGCGCTGTTTGCGATTGACAAGAAACGAGCAGAAGCAAATAAGTGGCGGATTAAAGAAGCTACGTTGTTTTTGAGTGCGTTTGCAATGGGTGGAGTAGGGGCATTGCTTGGCATGAATCTACTTAGGCACAAAACAAAACATATGAGTTTCAAAATTTTAATCCCGTTGGCAGTGCTTGTAAACATCATAATATTGGCAGGGGTATTCTTTTTGCTGAATATGATTCTTGGTAGCGCGGCACAATAAACAATACGGAATGCTGAAAACATTTACCAACGACGAACTAAGGCCGCGGGCTTTTACGCAGACTTGAGCGACAGAGGAGGTTAATGTTTTCGCATTTCCGTAAGAATAGGCGGTGATAACATGAATATTCTGGAGCAACTTATACCACCAATACTGGATAATCTGTTGGGTTACGACTTGTTGATTATTGTAATGGCAGTGGTAACGCTGGTGTATTTCATATACATTATGGTACACGCGAAACAGGTGCATAAGTCTTTGTATACGCAGGGGTATCAGCCCGACGATGTTTTTGACGAGGAGGAACAGTATATTCCTCCCACAAAAGCTGGCATCAAAAAACAAAAGCTGGAACTTCGCGAAATGCGCGAAACAGCCGAGAGACATTATTCAATGTTTATGAACCTAACGGCAATTTTCCCATTAATGGGAATCTTGGGGACGGTTATCTCCCTAATTCCGCTGGTGCAAAACGTTGAAAACATGGAGCAAAATTTCTTTGTCGCGCTAACCTCAACGCTATGGGGTTTGATTTTTGCGGTAATTTTCCGTTTGTTAGACGGTGTATTACTACCGCGCCTAGAGCTAAATAATCGCGGCATCGACGATTATTTAGAGAAACTAGAAGGCACTCTAACGGAAATGAAGGCGGAGAGCAAAGACGCGAAGCCAGAAGAAAAAACAAAAGCATCCGTGTATGATGGAGTGCTAACAAAGGTTGAAAGCCAAGAAGCAAAGGAATCAGCCCTTGAAGAAGCGGAGGCCAACGACAACCTATCCCTAACGGATAAATTCGCAAAAGCGCAGGCAAACCTCGCGGAGATTCCCAATGAGTAAGCGAAGAAGCATAATTGTCGAGCTAACGCCACTACTTGACGTTATCATGATACTAATGTTCTTGATTTTGATACAAAGCGAAGGTCGCGTGGAAACTGCATATGTGGAAACTCGCGAAACTTTCGAGACGGAGTTAGCGGCGGCGCAAGCAGAACTAGATGCGGCAATGTCGGAGTTTGAAGCATATCACTACGAACAATTCGGCGAGTTGTATTCCCTTCGCCAGCAGGTATCGGAGTTTAACGAGTTGCTTCTGGGCATGGACGAAGACGCAGGAATAATAATGGTGAATCTGGTAGCCAACCCGAACAACATAAACACAAGGCATGTGACAATAGAATCCCCGTCACATACGGCGCGAACTGACCTAAGTTGGGATACGCTATTGCGAAATCAAGCATCATTCGACATAAGTAATATCCTTGCAGAACAGCTTCGCAACATGGAAAATTCCGTGGCGTTTATAGTATTAAGATACGACGGCACGGCAACATTCGTAGACGATTTAAGGTTAATACAATTAGCAATCCACAATCAGCGATTGCACAATCCAAATGTATTCACAATAACACTAGACTTACGCTAGAAAGGACAGCGAAATCATGTCAGACAAACCAAAAAAGAAAAAAGGAACAAAGTATGTAGTAGGGTGCATCTGCGCCCTGTGCTTGGTAATAGCAGGCGGTATCTTCCTAGACTTCGGTGACGGAATCCCCTTCATAGGCAATGGCGACCCAAGCAATGGCTACGATTACGATGCCCCACCACCAGAAATTCCCGAAATAACCCTACCAGACCCAATCGAGCCAGACGAAGACCTCCCAGTTGAGGTAGCCCCTCCAAACCTAAGAATCCGCATAGTAGAAAACGAAATAATCCACAACGACCAAACCTTAACCCTAGAAGAACTACGCGCTCTAATAACCGAATTACACCAACCAGACTACGAATGGGAAGTACACCACGAACGAGCAATAGCCGCCACCCTAGAAGATGTACTCCTTCTGTTTGAAGAATTTGAAATTACACCTACGCAAACAGCAGGAGCGGCGGCATAGCCGCTTTTCGCCGATTACATGCATTGGTAGCCGCGCATACGTCTCGAAGCCATGAACAGTCTACAAAGAATAAAATAAAGCCACGTCTTCGCATAGATGTGGCTTTATTTATTGCTTACAGTTTTGCATTGTTGCGACTGTTTTCGCACTTTCATATAGGTATTTCGCTTTTGTATTCGTCGTAGATGACTAGGGTATCGGTGAGTTCAAGTATGTTGTCGCCGACGGTGTCAAGTGCTTTTTCATTTATGCCATCAGCTAAAATTTCCAACATTACATTATGACTGTTGGCAAATTCTTTTATTGTACTCGCGCTGTTATCTTTGGAAAGAGCAAGCCGCAAAGCCCCCGCTTCCACCTCCGAAAGCGACTCCATAAACTGCCCCCAAATATTATCCCCCGAAAACGTCTGCTCCGCCACAACAATGGAGGTCAAGGAGGCTGTGCCTCCTTGTGGGGGTATTGGGGGCAACGCCCCCAAGGTCTTATCTTTTTCCTCTTTTTCTTTTTCTTTTTCTTCCACGATTAATTTATCTGTTGTGTCCTCTGCTTCTTCTCGGATTCTGGCTAGGTTTTGATGGTCTACGTTTACTACTACTCGGGTCTGTTCTTTGTGGTAGGCCGCTACTGATTTTTCTATTGTCTCTTCTATCTCTTTTACATTTATGTCTATCATGTCGTACATGGCTAAGGAAGCCTTGTATAGGACTGCACGGGTTACGGTTAGTTTTGTTTTGTGATTGGCTAGGACGCGGGCTAGGGATTCTGTCTTTTTTATTATGAAACCTGTTAGGTCTTTGCGGTGGGCGTAGGGGGTTGAATATAGCGTACTCCAGTTGTTGTCGCGGCAATAGAATACTTCGCCATTGGGAAGCTTTACTGTTCGGTCGGGCTGGGTTAGCCACGGGTGAAATATGGCCTTTCGGAATGGCCGCCATGTCATTTCTGTTCTGCTTGTGTGGAGGAATAAATCCTTTATGCGAACATTTTTTTCTGCACAAAGGGCAGTGATTCCTGCAATTGCCGCGCTGAAACAATTTTGCATTAGGACTGCGTTTTCTGGGCTTGCAGTGTAGAATTTTGATTTCCAAATGTCGTAGCTGGAATATGTTCGCCACGCGTTAAGATTACTGCTTCCGTCAAAGAGAAGTGTGTCGCTGTAAAAGTCTCGCATGTTGTGCGCTTCTGCGAATTGCTGAAAACTATGCGGTAGTTCGTAATATATATGGAAGTCGCTTAACCATGTAGGCAGAAATTTGTTTATTGCTGGGAATTGTTCGGCGTAAACGTCGCGCAACACAATAAGCCCCTCCAATGCCTGCGCGGGGCTGGTTGTGCCGATACACGAAAGAAGTTCGTATACATATAAAAAAATGTAGGATAGGTCTATATGCAAGAACTCCCCGCGCCGCACCTTGGTTCGCCATGTGAAATACGTGCGAAGCTGTTCATATCCCATTCGCTGAAAACACGGATACTGCATATTAAACTCTTCATAACCTTCGTAATCATCAGCGAAATCTTCCATAAACTTTGCTTGCTTATAAAATAAACGAGATTCATTCCATGAGAATGGGTTGTCAGGTGCCATGCCGCGCATGTCGTAAAACCGCTGGCGAATTGGGTCGGGCGCAGTAGGGCTTATCACTTGCCCTTGCGGGGCTGTAACGACTCCTTCTTGTGACGCAGGAATTTCCATTTCAATCTCAGCAAATATATCCATGATTAACACCCCAAACAAAACGATTGAGTTATTATGACATGCTCAAATTCGCAAAGCAAGTATGCTATACTCGAATGGTTTTTGGTATGGTATAATACACTCAGAATAATGTGGGCAATTGCCGTCGTTGTAGCCCCCGAATGGTTTTTGGTATGGTATAATTCGGTCAAATTCATCATCGAAACTGTCGAAGTTGTAGCCCCCGAATGGTTTTTGGTATGGTATAATAGTCCCCCTCAAAACGCAGTGTTTTCAATGCTTGACTGCGTTTTGAGGGGGTTATTATTTGGCGCAAGAATGGAATTTTTTTGTGAAATTAGAGTGTTTTTTTCGATTTAGTAAAGGGTTAGTTGCTCGTATGCAAAATTTCTATCGGCTTCTTTTAGATTGCCTACTAGAATCTCGATACTTTGGTATTGCTTTTCTGTGATTACCAGCATTCTTATAGAGCCGTTATCGGGTACAGAGTTGTACAAACGCTTTTTGTGTTTTTCTACGGCATCAGTACCATTGCAAACTCTTGCATATATAGAGAATTGTAACATATGATAGCCGTCTTTGAGCAAAAAATTACGGAATTTTGTTGCTACCTTGCGTTCGGCTTTTGTTTTAACTGGCAAGTCGAAAAATACGAGTATTCGCATAAACTTATTCATATGAATGTTGATTTAGTGGTACAAGTTCAGGCAACAGCAAATCTTTACGATTTCCTGCGCATACAGCAGAGAAACTTTTTATCGTTCGTTCAATTGCGTATGAAAGTGCATACATATTTCCAGCTACGCAAATGTCATAATTTAACAGATTTGCAATTTGCCGTTTGTTTTGTGGTGATAATCCTGTTTCTTGTAATGCGTTTTGAATGGTGAATAAATCCACTATGGGGCGGAATGGTTCGATGAAGTCATCAGCTAGGTTAAACTGGTTTAGTGATGAATGGTGTTTTATGCCATATAACGGAAAAAATCCATACACGCATAACATGCGGGCAATACACCCACGCAAAATAGCATATCCGTAATTTAACCACGCATTCCTATAATCGGAGTCATTGCTCCTTAAATATCCACTGCCAAACAATGCTGGAAAATACAAGGCAGCGGCATGTCCTTCGGAATGCCCTTCGTCACCAGAACGAACTTGATTCGCCATTTTTTCAAGTTTTTGTGTGACTTCAAAGACGGTATCTGCATGATTACATAAAGAAAGACATTTTGCTTGATTTCTGATTTTTGCGGCAATAATCTGTTTCCAAAGTTGTTTTTTTGCAGGCGCAGTAAGCGTGAGTTGATTTTTTGTTACTTCATGTTGGCGCGAGTGTTGCAAATATGGCTCAAGTACAGCACATGGCATATGAAACTCGTCACATATAAATACCACCGAACCATTTTGTGCTAACGCACTAAGCAATGCAACACTAAGCACGCTTCTTCTGTTTTCCACAAGAAGTGTGCTTATGTCTTCAATTGGTTCAGTTGTATCAACTTGTTCCGTTTTTATGCGCATTTGCTTGTTTTTAAGGGTTAATGTGGCTTCGCTTTCCACAATAATATTTCGGTATGCCATGATATTAACCCCTCTTAGAAAAATCTTGTCTTTGCTCACGCGATACTTTTGTGATATTGCCTAATACATCCACCTGACATTTTTCAAGCAATAACAGGGTTTTAACGCCAAGGCTTTCTTTGGTATAACTATTATCATGATTTATGATTGTAATTGCACCCGTCGCAATGTTAGTACCCTTATAGTATGCATATATATCCTCGTATGATTTTGTTGCAGGCAAACTACTTTCCTTGCGAGATTTCTTCAACTCCAAGTGTTTCTTTTGTTTTACAAACACAACGTCATTTGGGTAAAGTGAAAAAATAAAATCGTCATCACTCATTTCTTTCCAAAGTTCGTATGGCTTATTTGCAACAATCGCTTTACGGGGCAATTTGGGCTTTATTGTATCGGCTACATAGATTGGAACGAGATAATAGCCGTCGTTTTTAATATGAAAAACGTCAACTCTTACCATGCTATCGTGGTCTGCGCTGGCTTTAACTCGACCTTGCGGGTCGCGAAGTCGCACATTTAACGTGCTTTTTTCCAGCACTTTGACGGTTTTTACAACACGCTTATGCTTTTCGTCCCTGTTTGGCATATAGAAGTCTTCGGCAAATGCTTTGTCACCTTTTCCATCATACGCGATTAATCGTGCCTTTAACGCATCGTAAAGTAACCCGTTACCTGCGGTGCGTTGATAACCTGCTATTTTGTTGTTTTTATCCAGTCTTAATGCGGTCAATGGAACTTTTTTTACTTGTTCGCCGCTGTCTGTTATACCCTTTATTGTTTCTTTGTGTGCTGCACCACCTGCTTTTCTGGAGGGCATACGCGATACGAAAACTGGTTTTAATGCGGCTAATTCGTTTTCTGGGTATGGCATGGGGTTTAATTGCCCCATTGCTATATCTAGTTTTTCTTTGGTTGGGGCAAGCCTTGCCATTAGTTCTTCTCGGAAGTATGGGTATGGTTGCGGAAAGCGTTCGGCAGTTTCACCTCTTGGGTCTTTGCTGGTGTCCATGTAACGCTTTTCGTTGTGGGCGTAGTGATTGCTTATTTCGTTAATCATTTTTTGTGTTGTGCAGGCTATAATTGCTGCATCTGCCGCATGGTGTAAATCGCCGTCTTCGCGTAGTTTTACTAAGCCCCAACGCTTACGAAGCGTGTACGTTGTACTGCCATTTACTGCCGTTATATGACGCTTTCGCCCCGACAAGAAAGGCGCGAACAAAAGATAGTCAGATAAATAATTAAATAGAAAGCGTGACATGGTTCGGGTGTCGTTTAAGGCTCTATCTTTAAATTCTTTTCTTTCGTCTTCGGTTATGGCTTCTTTAAGTAATCGTTTTTTCTTCTCTCCGCGTAAATGGGAACTGTTCACCCATACTCTAAAATCTTCTTGATTTTTACCCGTGAGGTATTCCAGCGGAAGGCGGTTTCCTTTTTTCTGCTGTTCATGCCCAAGCGCAAGTATTTTGTTTGCATGGGTATCGTTGTAAGATATACTGCGTGGCACGATATGGTCTATTTCCGCATAACCGTACTCAAACAAACGCGAGATGTCCATTTGGGTGATTGAGTATGGGCATATTCCGCTTTGCTCTTCGTATAGTTTTAGCTTGACAATATCCTGCCCTGTGGGGTTTATTAGCCCAAACTCGCTTTGAAGACGTTGTTTTATACGTTCATTGCGGGCGTTATTTTCTAGCATGGATTTCTCTTGTTTTCCGCGCTCTTGGAAATTCTTTGCCATTTCCCGTGCAAGTTCTATGTTAATAAACACTGGACTTTCACCCATTTCGCGGATAATGGCGTTAATTACCTTTGCGCATTGCGATAATGCCCGCCGCACTACTGGGCTTGTGATGGTGTTTTCTGATTCTTCCGCCAAATGCTTTAGCGAAATAAGTTTGCCTTTTTCAGTGTTGTTGTGTTCTTTGAAGTTGTACCCCGCTTCTGCACATGCTTTATCATAGGTTAATCCCTGTTCTAAGAAGGGGAGTATTTTGTCTATGGCTTTTGCAGACAAGTGTCCGAATTTTCGGAAAGTTCCCAAATTACTTACAAGGGTATCAATATCTAAGGGGTCTATTCCCGCTTCCGCTAATGCAAATTTTATTTTATCTTCGCCTTTGTACATAGAAAAAATTTGACCGATAGAATTTCTTTGCGCGGTTGAAATTGAAGTAATTCGATTTTTTGAAACGCGTTCTAATGCTTTTCGCATATCGTGATACGCAGGAAGATGATTAAATTTAACTTTCCCTTCGTCGGTGTGTATATCCGAATCGCGGGAGTATCTTACTGTGTTGAATTTTTGACTTTCTGGCAAGTTAAGCAATTTGCGAAGTTTGCTAAAATCCAGTTTCGCGGTTTTATGCGCCTCGCTAATGATGCATATACGTTGTTCGTTGGTTAATGGAAATGCATACCCTCTATCTTCAATTCGGATATTATTTATCTTTTGAAGCAAATTGAAACGCTCAAAAGAGTATGTGGCTTTTGCGGCACGTTTTTCTGATTCAAAGAGACAAAAACCCACCATGTTTTCAATTAAATTACCCGCATATGGGCTTGGAGATTTCGCATGACCTTTCCCTGGCCCTTCGTCAAAAGCGCGCTGGCTTGAAAGAATTTCGAGGTATTGTTCCTCTATGCTGTCTATGCAAAATGCGTTGCCAAATTCCCTTTGTGTTGAAAAAATAATGCGGGCTTCGCTAAGTACCATGTCACGCGTTACAACATTTAGATAATCCGATTTATTGCGTTTGCGCTCGTTGTATCGCTCGTCGTTGTACAGCATTTCTCCTACTGTACGGTATCCTTTTTCCGACATTAGCGCGGTGTTTTTACCTATTTCCGTTTTCATTTTTCCTGCTTCATTGTCATCATTATCGGTTCTTCTATTTGACGAAAAGCCTCTGCGTTGGGCGAGATGAAGCATGATTCTGGCTAATTCTTCTTGCGTAAGACAGCGTTGTAATGCATCGCACCTAAGTTCGTAAATATCTGAAATGCTTTGCGCATACAAAGTTTCCAATTGCAATTGGGTAAGTATTTCTTTTTCGACAAGTAATTTGCGAATGCGTTCTTTACGGTAGCGTTTGCGCCTTATTCTACGGCGCATTCCACGCGCTTCTCTGCGCGGTAATGCAAGCGATGCACCATCTTTTGGGTTTTCTGCGGCATCAAAAATACGTGAGCCTATTTTTGCAATGCGTATTGGGGTGTCATCTTTGTCAAGTTCCATTACAGCAAAACCTACCGATGAAATCCCTATGTCTAAGCCGATATTATAGCGCATACTCTTGCTCCTTCTCGTTGAATAAAACCCCACAAAAACAGATAACGCCCTGCTTAGTAAGCAGAGCGTTAGAGCTGCACGGTCTGATTACCTTATTGTAACGACCGAATGGCTTTTGGTATGGTATACAAAAGACGACACAAAATTATCATATAGCGCATTGTTTGTCAAGTTTTAAATATCTCGAAGTTATCTTTTAAATTACATAACAACTGGCGCGGAGATTCCCAACAGTGACAAACCTGTTTTTAGAACCTGACGCACTGCGGAGGTTAGCACTAACCTTGCGCGGCGCGTTGGTTCGTGGTCTACTAGGATTTGGTGTTTGTGGTAGAAGGCGTTGTATGCTTGGGCAACGGCTACTAGCTGCCTTGCTATTATGAAAGGTTCGTATTTTTCGGCGGAATCTCTTACTTTTGTTGGGAAATCGTGAATCATGCGTAGTACCTCGAAAGGTTCGTCGTCGGCTAGTAGGCTTGGGTCGAATGTCGCGCCCGAAATCATTGCAAGCCCCATTGTTCCGAAATCTAGGTTGCTGTCTTCTCGTAAGGCTTTTCTTATTACGCTACATGCCCTTGCGTGTGTGTATTGCACGTATGGGCCTGTTTCGCCCTCGAAGTTTAGCATTCTGTCCCAGTTAAACACCGTGTCTTTGATGCGGGAATTGTACAGTTTGTTAAATTTTAATGCGCCTATGCCAACTTGTTCGGCTACATGTTCTTTGTTGGATAGGTTGGGGTTTTTCTCGTTGATTATTGCTAGTGTTTTTGCTACGGTTTCCTCTAGTAGGTCTTCTATTTTTATTACATCGCCGCGCCTTGTGGATAGTTTGCCGCCTTCAAATAGGTACATTCCGTAGGGCACATGTTCTAATCCTTCTGCCCATGGGTAGCCCATTAGTTCTACTACTTTGAACCATTGGGCGAAGTGTAGGCTTTGTTCGTTACCTGTTACATAAAGGCATTTGTCGAATTTGAATGTTTCGTATCTGTCGATAGCGGCGGCTATGTCGCGGGTGGGGTATAATGTACCGCCGTCTTTGCGCAGAATCATGCAGGGTGCCATTTTCCATTCTTCTAGGTCTACAATTTGCGCGCCTCCACTTTCTTGTAGCAGACCTTTTGCGGCTAGGGATTCGGCTACGTCATCGGCTAGTTTTCCTGAATAGTAGCTTTCGCCGCGGAACAGGTCGAATGTAATGCCCAAGCGGTCGTAGATTCTGTCAAACTCGTTCATGCTTATTTCGCAGAACCATTTCCATATACGCAGACCTTCTTCGTCGCCGTTTTGCATTTTTACTACCCATTCGCGGGCTTGGTCGTTTAATGATGGGTCGTTGTCGGCTTCTTCGTGGAATTTAACGTATAGTTTTACTAGGCCATCTATTTCTGTTTTGATAATTTCTTCTTCACTGCCCCATTTCAAATAGGCTGTTATTAGCTTGCCGAACTGAGTTCCCCAGTCGCCGAGGTGGTTGATTCCTGTAACTTCGTATCCAAGAAATCTATAGATGTTGTCCAAAACTTTTCCGATAATGGTGGTTCCCAAATGTCCGATATGAAAATGCTTCGCAATATTGGGCGAAGAGAAGTCTATCAAAACGGATTTACCCTCGCCCTCGTCGCTTGCGCCGTATTCCGCGCCCGCTTCAAGAACTTCCAGCAATACTGCTGTTGCAAACGCTGTGCGGTCTAAAAAGAAATTTACATACGGGCCAGTGGCTATGGCTTGTCCCAACCAGCCTGGTTTTGTTGCGTCAATTTTTGCTGCTAGTTCTGCTGCAATCATTGGCGGGGCTTTCTTCCACGTTTTTGCCAGCTCGAAACATGGGAACGCAAAATGACCCATTTTTGAATCGGGCGGCGTTTCCACTGCCATCATCAGCGCGTCTTCCGACAGTTGCGTATGCTCCGCCAACAGACGCGCCAGCCCTGTTACAAAGTTCAACGTTTTAATTCTGTTCTTCTCCATTGCCAAAAACCTCCATAATCAAAAATATAAATTTACCAAAGCAGATAAATCTCCAATTAGATGATTATACACATATCTCACCAATAAGAAATAGCTAATTAAAACACAGGCGATATTAACCACCGTAATTACCCTTTTTTGACCCCCTTCATCCAAAATGGCATTAACAATAACCTGCAACGCAGCAACAAACATCAATTCGCCGATTAGTACCATGAAATCGCGCATATGTAAACCCCTTTGTGAAAAAATTTTAAAGATTTTAAAGTCAAGAGATTTAAGACCTTGGGGGAAGAACCTTTTCTAGTCATATTTCCTAATGCGAAGCGAAAGAAGTGTGAGAAGAAAAGGGTCTCCCTCCAATTCCCCCTCTCCAAAAAACTTTTTCATTTGTGCCTTTGGTTGAGTGGAATTTTAAAAGAACCAGTCAACTTTATTTGACACGCGCAATCGTAAACCCGCATAATAAAGCCACAACCCAAAGGAGCGATGCAAAGTGATAAAAATATTTGATACCCCAGAGTACATGACGGTGGACGAGGTAATGGAGAAATTCTACCCCTACCGCGTGGTGTTAGCGAATTGCGAAGTTGAGTTCCATGCCCCACAAGCAGGGTATGTTGTAGCCACGGAAACAATCCCTGACGAAGATTACGAGGAATTGTTTGAGTATCAATATAGCTTATGCCCCCAAACCTATGGCGAAACATACATGATACTCACAATGAAACCTCACGAGAAGGAGTTGCTGTATGCTGAATCTAAAAAATCCGATAAAGCTAGAAAACGACATGAGGCGAATTTTCTTTCCTTGTTGGTTGACTGATAATCTTCGGCAAACGATTTTACTTGACACTGGTTCACCAAACACGGTTATAACGCTTAAATTAGCAAGGACTTTGGGGCTTACAGCGCGACCTTCTGAAGTTACAAAAATTCGTATTTCGGGAGGCACGATGAAGGTTGTTCCTGTTGTGTTGCCCAGT